>CAZIXJ010000007.1:0-9905 GCA_964542835.1 uncultured Hyphomicrobiales bacterium | reverse complement strand
TTTTCAAAGTTTTCGGAAAATGTATATTTTGTATTATGCGTACTGTAATATTTACGATTTTTTACATAAAATATATCAAGAGACATAAAAATAAATATTAGAACCAGTATAAACAAATAATCATCAAGATAATTGCTGACAATATCTGAAAATGAATTCCAGAACAGGCTTATTGCAAGCCCCGTGAAATGCCCGGCCAAGAAAAAAAGATATGATTTTGCTGTTTTTTTCATGTTATTACCAATTTCTTTAAACTCGAATTCCATATTTTAAAATTTCATTTAAAAATAAATCCTCTTTTTTAAAATTATCAGTCGAATAAGGATGAATTTCAATTTCGGGAAATTTTATATTTACTTGTGCATATTTATCAATATTATCAAAAAGATTATTATCAAAATCAGGAGAAACAAGAAGCAAATCAATATCAGACCATTTATTGGCATTGCCTTTAGCATAAGAGCCAAATAAAATTGACTTATCAATTTTCAGCCCGGAATCAATCAGTTCAGATTTGAATTGATTAATTTTTTCAATTATATCCTGTCTAACAGCCATAACCTTACTTCATTAGTTTTATTAATAATACTATTTGCATAATCACGATTGCATTCTCTTCTTATGTTATTAATGTAATCCGGATATCGCCCTTCAATTTGAAATTTATTCAATTTTAAAAAAAATTTTAAAATTTCATCATGTAATTCTATTGATAATGATTTCGTTAAAAAAATTAAATTATGTGTCTTTGGTGGAAAATTTTCCGGATTAGCTTTTATCCAATGAGCTTTAATAATTCTTTCAATAACTAAATGAGAAAAGAACAATGCTTGCAAATACTTTCCTGATTCAAACAAAGAAATAACAGCTTACCAGTCATCATTTGCCTGTTCAATCCGGAAATTAATATATTCTTTTTTATCCATATGAATATACATTAAAAAATTCTATATATTAAAAAACCTCCCGACGTTATTAAAACGAACAGGAGGTTTTTTATATTTTAGAATGTAATTAATATAAAATAATTTTTATTAATACTTACCGAAATCATCTTCGTCAAGATTAATGAAATCATTAGGATTTTGTTCATCATCGGTATCATCAGATTTGCTATAATCTTCTTTTTGATTGTTCTGAGCCAGAACTTTCTTAGAAGGTTTCTTCTCTTCAAGATACATATCATTATCGAAATCCATTTCGATATCCTTGCGGAGATTAAACTTCATTACCATTTCTTTGAGCAGCTTAGCCTGCCCTGAAAGCTCTTCAGATGCAGATGCACTTTCTTCTGCACTTGCCGTATTGGTCTGAGTAACTTTATCTATCTGGTTAAGCCCTTCATTCACCTGAGATACGCCCTGTGCCTGTTCATTGGAAGCCGTTGCAATTTCTGCTACTATATCGGCAGCTTTTATATTACCGTTCTTGATTTCTTCAAGTGCTTCTGCTGTCTTGCTTGCTATCATAGAGCCATTTTCTACACGTTTAATAGTGTTTTCTATCATTTCGGCGGTTTCTTTAGCTGCTGATGCACTTCTGCCTGCCAGATTTCTAACTTCTTCGGCTACTACAGCAAATCCTTTACCGTGTCTGCCTGCTCTTGCTGCTTCTACTGCTGCATTGAGTGCGAGAAGATTTGTCTGGAAGGCTATTTCATCAATTACTTTGATGATTTTTGAAATATTTGCACTTGATTCACTGATTTCATCCATTGCCTTATTTAGCTGTCCCATTTCATTGTTGCCACTCTCTGCAGATTGCTTAGCCTGATTTGCAAGTATATTTGCCTGATTGGCATTTTCAGCATTAGTTTTTGTCTGTGAACCTATCTGCCCCATCGAACTTGTAATTTCTTCGAGTGATGCAGCCTGCTCTGTTGCTCCCTGTGAAAGACTGTTGCTTGCATCTGCTACCTGCATAGCACCGCGATTTACTTCTTCCACAGTTGCTTTTACCTGAGCGAGAATCTCGTTAATGCTCGTTATAGTTGCATTCAGGGAATTTTTAAGTTTAAGGGCATCACCTTTATAATCACCTTTCATTTCGGATGTCATATTTCCTTCTGCCATCGCTTCGAGTATTCTTATAGTCTCGTTAATTGGCAACATTTCTATTGTAGTATTTATTGCATTTTTCAGTTTGGCATGGTCGCCCTGATAGTCTCCTGTTACCTGTACCGAGAAATTACCTTCTGACATCTTCTGCAATACATCAATAGTTTCATTTATCGGATTTAATATCAAGCCGAGCATTTGATTTATCTTTGCAGAAATATCATGCAGATTGCCTTCCAGTTTACCTACATCTATGCTTGCAGATAAATCGCCTTCTGTAACGGTATCAATCAGATTAGCAAGTTCATCTTCAAATAATTTGTCATTTGTAATATTATTCCACTGTACTACATAGCCCAGCTTTTCTCCATTTATATTATTATAAGGAGTAACAATCAGCTTAAATATCTGGTCGCCAATATTTATTACTGCCGTATGTGATTCATTTGATAAGCCGGACAATACTTTTCGGTTGTGAGCAGGATTTTTATGGAAATCATCAATATTTCTTCCAATCAAATCATTAACTACAAAATCTGGATATTTCTGTCTGATATTATCTTCATATTTTGTCAGTAGATTTCTTACAGGTTTATTCATAAACCTGATATAGCCGTCAGGGCATGCAATCATTAGATTAGATGATGTATTCAGCACATTCATTACTGCTTCGAGAGTCTGATTTACACCATCAATAATATTATAATATTCTCCCTGATATTTGTCTGCTTCGGCTCTTTTGGCTATCTGACCGCCTGCAGCAGCATTGGCAAGGTCAATGGTATCCTGAGCAACGCTTGATATTGCGTCTTTCATTCTGCTGAGTGCTTTCATAAGTTCATCTTTTTCAGAGCGAATATTAATATCTTTCGTCAAATCTCCTTCTGATATTGCCAGTGCAAGCTCGGCTGCTGTTTTCTGAGAATCTATGGTTTTATTAAGACCGGAATAAATTGCTTCGAATACTTCTTTTACTTCTTTTGTATCATCATCAGCTATTTCAGGAGAAAGATTAACGTCGAAATCACCTATAGCCAGCTTATTAAGTGCATTAGTAAGTTTTTCGGCTTCATTCGACTGGTACGAATTGACTTTTTCACCTTTTCTTACGGCATTTTTCACTTCAGTCTGATCCATTACAATTTCAAATGCACCAAGGATATTACCGTCATCATCTTTAATAGGAAATCCTGTATATTTAATATCCAGATTATAATCACCCGGATGAGCATCTGTTTCGGAAGATACTGTTGTATCTTCTTTTTGAGCTCTAAAGCAAGCACAGCTTTCAGTTTCGCAATGTGATGTTTTGAAATGGCTGAAACATTTATTGCCCTCGAGCTGTTTGCCGGATTTCCTGTCGAGTTTGGCACCGGCTTCATTCATAAATACGATATTGAAGTCGTTATCAATACCCATAATTGGAGCTTCTATGTTATCCATTATTTGAATTACTCTATCGAGAGAATTATTAAATCCTGCAATGAGTTTTCTAAAATCTCCGTTATGCTTATTTTCATCAGACCTGTATCTTAAAACCCCTTTTACAAAATTATCAGTAAGTACATCTACATCATTAAGCATAAGATTGATAGAGTCTATTGCAAGATTAAGATTATTTTTAATTTCGTTGAAATCACCTTTGTAATCATCAGTTATTTTCGGTGGAATATCACCTTTGGAAATTCTGTCCACATATTCAGCGGTTACGTTAAGAGGTCCGATTACATTATCCAGAGTATCGTTGATGCCTTGAATGATTTTTCCAAAATCTCCACGGTGTTTGGCAGCCTCGGCTCTTGTATCAAGTTTTCCTTCTATTGCTGCATCAGCAAGCATATTCGCATCTTCTATAAGATTTGTCAAAGATTTCTGAAGTTTAACTACACTTTTTGCCAAAACATCATCTTCAGACATCACATTTACTTCAAAATCAAAATTACCATTGGACATATTTTCAATATTTTCAGCGTCATGACGGTTGTTTTCTATTACCTTTATAAGACTTCCAATCATCTCATCCTGTTCAGTTCGTTTTTTTAGCTCAACATTTGTATTCCCAACTGAAAGTTTTTTTGCAACTTCAGTAATTTCATTAGTTGCATCAATTAAAACATTAAAATTGTTCTTAATTTCGTTGAAATCACCTTTGTAATCATCAGTTATTTTCGGTGGAATATCACCTTTGGAAATTCTGTCCACATATTCAGCAGTTACGTTAAGAGGTCCGATTACATTATCAAGAGTATTGTTTATTCCCTGTACTATTCTTTTGAAATCACCATTGTGACGGTTTGCATCTGCTCTTGTGTCAAGCTTGCCTTCAGCGGCAGCGTCTGAAAGCATATTCGCATCATTAACCAAAGCGGAAATTGAATCAATTGCCAAATTCAAATTGTTCTTAATTTCGTTGAAATCACCTTTGTAATCATCAGTTATTTTAGGAGGAATATCTCCTTTGGAAATTCTGTCCACATATTCGGCAGTTACATTAAGCGGAGAAATTACTGCATCAAGTAATCCGTTTATACCTGATACGAGATTCATATATTCGCCTTTGTATTGAGAAATATCACCTCTTTTATCGAGCTGCCCCTGCATTGCGGCATCAGAAAGATTGTTGATTTCACCGATAGTATTATTAATGTTATTTTTCATCATTTTTAGTGAATTAAGCAGTTGCCCTGTTTCGTCTTTTTTATTTGTATCAAGGTCAACTTTAAATTTGCCGGCAGCAAGAGAATCAGCCGCTTCTACGGCTTTTTTAACAGGTGATACTATTGCTCTTGTAAGCACAATCGTAATAATTATTGTAAGTAATAATGCTATTCCTATTACTGTCCATATAGTAATTTTAGCATTCTCATAATTATCTAAAGCAACTTTAGCAACGTCTTCAGCCAGCTCATTCTGATAATAAATTAAATTATTTGTGGCAGCTATGTATTTTTTGCCTGCAGATGAATAATCACCAAAAAGGAGTACTTTCGCCGGATTCTTATCCTCAAGCTCAGATAATTTAATTAATTCGAATAATACTGGTTTGTATTCATTTTCCCTAATATTTTTCAGGTTATTCAAAAGCTCAGTTCCCTGCTCAGATGTAATGGTTTCTTCCAGTTTTTGAAGATTTGTATCAATCTCCCCAATATACATACTTATACTATTAATAAACTCCTGCTTATCTTGTTCATCCTCAGTCAATAAGATATTACGAACTGTTCTTGCAATTGTATTTATATTGTCAATTACATTATTTGCCCATACAGTTTTAGGCATTTTGTCGTTTGCAAGGTCATCCACATCTTTATTCAATGTAGAAAGGCTTGTAAACGAAACCCATCCGATAGCTCCCATCAATACTATTATAATCAGGAAGCTCAAAATAATTTTCATACCAATTTTCATGAAAACTCTCCTTAAAATTTTAAAAAATTTATTTAATCGTTATTGTAAATGCTAATGTAAATCCTAATGACTGCTCAATGTTTTTGCCATACAAATCATACGGCACTCCCCATATAATTACAAAATCTTCAGCAGTTTCCACAGTACCTCCGAGCATTAAAGAAAGAAGCTCTCTGCCTTGCTCTTCAGTTTCATAGAGTGAATTATAATAATTAAATCCCGCACAAAACTGATAATCTCCTGCGTAATATCCAAGTTCGGAATTAATAAACAAGTTTCCGTTATGTGTATCTTCTCCTCTTATTATATTGCTCAGATATTGCGCATCCAAATCAACTGATAAATTCTCATTGAAATTATACTTTCCTACAATACCTAATCCGCTTTCTATCGGGTTAACGCCCTCTGCATCTTTATCAAACGCCATAAAAGTATCATTATAAAAATTTATACCCAAAAATCCTGCAAAATCAAATCTGTCATTGGAAAAGAATTTATATTTCGCACCGAGAGATACTGCACTCATATCAGTAGGGATAACTGTGCCGATTTCAAAATTTTCAAAAGCCCCGTATGTAAGCCTCATTCCAAAATCAACCGAAGAAATCCTGTTACTTTTGTTTCCGTTAATAGATGTTGTTTCAGAGCTGCCGTTCCAGTAATTATCAGAATATGAATATAAAAATGCCGGTTCGAACTCAAGTAATTTATTACCAACTACATCAGGAGAAATCACAAATACTTTTGAATTTGAAATTCCTGAAATCTGGCTGTTCGCCTTAATTCCCGACATCAAAAATATTGCTGTAAATAAAACGGAATATATTATTTTCGTTGTATTAATTTTCATATTAGCTAATCTCTTTTAATTCTTCGTTGGTCAATATTTTTTCAACGTCAATTATTATAATTACTTTATCTTTTATCTTACCAATTCCTGATACATATTTTTTGTTTGCAGAAAATTTATTGGCAAGAGGTTTATCTATTGAGTCTGATTCTATCGTAAGTACCTCTGATACAGTATCCACAATAAAACCAAACTGGGAATCATCAATATTTACTATTATTATACAGGTGCGGGGTCCGTATTCCTGTGGGGGCAAATGAAAGCGAAGCCGCAAATCCATCACCGGAATAGTCTTCCCTCTGAGATTTATGATACCTTTTACGAATTCAGGCATATCGGGAAGTTTTGTAATATCCTGAATGCCAATTATTTCGATTACGTTTTTTATATCCACTCCGTAAGATTCTTTTTCAAGAAAAAAAGTCAGATACTTATCATTCAATGAAGAATCTTCATCATAAATATCATAATCACTCATAATTCATTCCTTATTTTTTATGATTCAAATATGCATTAGAAACTTTATCTCCTATTCTATGATAATTTTTAGCAGCATTATCATATATCAAAGCATCAATCTTACTTATATCAGGAGTCCCGCCTGTTGATAGTTTATCGTCATCTATCAGAATATCTTTAATCTCTCCAATAAATTGTGTATGCGAACCCAACTCTACAGTTTTGAACAGTTCACAAATGATATTTACGGGAAACTCTTCTACGTAAGGAGCATTTACAATTTCTGATTTCACTGCCGTTAAGCCGGTTTCATCAAATTTATTCCTGTCTTTTCCTGAAATCACCCCTGTAAAATCTGCTTCTTTGGCAAATTTTGAGGAAGGAATATTCACCGTAAAGGCTTTGCTGTGCATTACGCAATCAAATGAATATCTTACAGGCTGTATAGAAATAGTAATAAGAGGAGGTTCGCTGCAGCAAATTCCTCCCCATGATGCTGCCATCATATTTGGATTGCCGGCTCTGTCATAGCTTCCGACTATAAATACGGGCAACGGATAGGCTAATCTTTTTGCTCCAAGTGATTTTTTCATAAATATCCTTTTATTGTGGTGGCATATTTTCAATTTCTCTGAAATCTATTTCCGAACCAAGCACGCTGTGAGGAATCAGGTAAACTGCCAGCAGCACTAAGCCTGCAGCTACTGCCCAGCCACGTGCCTGAGGTTTGGTTCTTATTCGTAAAGTAGCTATCAGCCACATTACAAATGCTACTATTGTTTTATTATCTGTAAGGTCATGACCAAAGGGCCATCCTGTCCAGAATGCATCAAAAGCAAACTTTTGTACCACAGGACCAAGGAACAACCCGCCTATAAAGAAAAATATTGTGGTAAGCAGAGAATACAGAAACACACGATTTCTGTTTAGCAGTGCTTCTATCATAGTCCTTGTGGAAAATACCATAGTAAGAAACATAAAGAAAATATGAGGATACAAAATATAATCAGGCACTTTACCCTTATATCTTAAGATAATCGGTTCTTTAGTAAGCGGAGACGTATTATCGAAATCTTTTCCGACAAATACCTGATACATAACTTTTCCTGCGGGTGGAAGAGTTGGTATATCGCCATAAATTTTACCGTCTTTATTCTCCATTACTTCAGTATGCCATTCATCATGGCTTTTAAATCTTCTGTATTTGATTTGCCCCTTAAATCCTTCAGGCACATCTACTTTAATAAAATCTTCACCACTTTCATCGCTGCTTCTTGGAAATTTATATTCAATTTCAGAATTGTCAATTTTCACAGTTCCACTTACGGGATAAGTAGGACCGGTTGCTCTCTGATAAACTGCTATTGCTGCCATAAATACAAATGCAAGTATCCACAGTAAAATATTTTTAAATAACTTCATCTATAATTCCTTTTATTTTAACAAATTAATGCTGTCATTATAATGCCTGACAGCCTCTATTACTAATTTATCATAATTCATCAACTGATAGTAGTACGCTTCTTCGCTCCAAAATATGTAAGCTATTGCTGCTTTCATATTAATAATAATGCGTTTCTTATCCTTTTCAAACATTTCTCTGTTCCAGATATTGTTCTGAATGGATAATTCTGCAAACTTTTGCAGCAATTCGCTACTTACTTCAAAATTTGATGCATAAGTCTGATAATTATTATAATCTTCAGTAAGATTTTTTAATATATTATAATTATCAAATACAAATTTAAAAAATAATCCTCTTTTTTTTAGCACTTTTGTCAATATAGTCAATGTATCATCAAATATCTGAATGTCAGGCTTTATACCGCCTGTTTCAAAAAACACTCTTCCTTTATTTGTTTTTACGTATTTTATATCAGTTTTTTGCATTTTTTGAATTTGTTTTTTTACTTTTTCATCAATTTTACCTGATATGATTACTTCTTCTTCTCTGTCAGATATTTCTATCTTTCTTCCCAGTGGCGTATAATAATATCCTACAGTTAGCCGGAATGCAGTGCTGTCTTTCATCTGAAATCCTTTCTGTACGCTTCCTTTTCCGTAAGTTTGAGAGCCGAGGGTAATTCCTCTGTCATATTCCTGTATTGCAGCAGCAAACATCTCACTGCCGGATTTTGAAGTAGAATCAATCAATACGGCTATGGGTATATTTTTGTATATTCCATCTTCATCCGTATAATATTTTTTTGCATATTCTTCGGATTTTGATTTTACTTCGGTAATGAAAGTATTATCATCAAAAAATAAGCTTAAAGAGCTTATCACCTCTTCTATTAACCCGCCTGAATTTCCACGCAAATCCAAAATAATATAATTTAATTCATTTTTATTATTTAATTCATCCAGTTTATCTTTTAATTCTGCAGCACTTTCTTCGGAGAATCTGTCAAGTCTGAGATAGCATTTTCCGCTCTTGTTTATATCAAAAGCGGAAGTTACTGCATTAGTTTTGTATTCTTTACGGGTATAAATAAGTTTTTCAGTGCTTCCTTCATAAATATTTTCTACGATAATATCAGTATCGGGCTCTCCTGAAATCAAAGCATTTACCTGCTTATAATTCATACCTGTTACAGTCTTGTTATCAATTTTTATTATGCTGCTGCCTGATTTCATTCTCCCTGTCTCATCTTTAAGCACTTTGACTGTATCGTCTGCTATGATATATTCTACCCCAATGCCGACTGATACATTCTTTTCTCTGTTAAGAAGCCTTTTCATTACAATTTTATTGAAATATCTGGAATCCTGATTAATCTCCTGCAAAAAAGCATTATACGCAGCATCTGAAGCCTTTTCAATATTTACGGAGTCTGCACTCTGCTCGATAGCCTGCTCCATAATATAGCGGTATTTGAGTAATTGCCATTCAATTTCTTCATCGTTATTTCCGGCAATAGCTTTGCAGGAGTAAAAGATAAGGAACAACTGAATTATTAACATCAACTTATTAATCATAATTGTATAGCCAAAAAATTATTATTTAATATTCTAATATTCATTTTTCCACTTCAAATTTTCTGTCAGGTAAATTTATCTTTCAGTATATGATACTAAGTTGCTTTCAAACATACAAGATAAAATATCTGATTCCCACCTGTGCCGATTTT
>CAZIXJ010000006.1:0-20234 GCA_964542835.1 uncultured Hyphomicrobiales bacterium | reverse complement strand
TCCGACCTCATGGGTGGTTTAATGCCATGCCGAACTTGCTCATAAAAATGCAGAATATGTGATATATCCTTCTGAGTGGGCAAGGAATGATGCACTTAATAATTACGACGTAGCCAAAGAGAAAGTAAAGGTAATTAATTTCGGCTCAACGATAGAATCAAAATTTACGGAAGAAGAGATAATAGAGAATATTGATAAAAAACGGGATAAACCCCTGAAATTATTTTTTGCCGGTATCGAATGGAATCGAAAGGGCGGGGAAGAGGCTATTGCAGCATTTCAGCTAATAAGAAAGACCCTGAAAGATACTGAATTGCATATCGCCGGTATCCCCAAAGATGAAATTCCAAAAATTGAAAATATTCATTCATTTGGATTTCTGAAGAAAGACAATCCCGAAGAATATGAGAAACTAAAAGAACTTTTCTCTGATTCTCATTTCTTTATTGTCCCGTCCAAAGCTGAAACTTTCGGAATGGTATTTGCCGAAGCCGGAAGCTACGGCTTGCCTGTGATTACATCAAATATCGGTGGTATTCCTGCCGTAATAAAAAACGAAGTAAACGGTTTTACTTTGGATTTGGATGAATTTCCAAAAAAAGCAGCGGATATAATTATCAGCTTATATACTGATAAGGAAAAATACAAAGCTCTTTCGCTTTCATCATTTAATGAATTTAAAGAAAGGCTTAACTGGAAAAGGGCAGGAGCAGAGCTGGAAAAAATTCTTGATACATTCCAAAAGTAATTAATAAGTGTAAACAGTTGCTCTTTAAAAAGACTTAAATTGAATAAAGGTGTACAATTAAGCAATAATTATAATTCTCCCCTGAGTGTTTGGTGCTTGGGGGATTAATAACCTATTAAAACAATTCCTTTTAATGGTAGCTGTAATCTACTGTTTATATACAAAGTTTCTAAAAATTGATAAATTTTACGGAAATCGTCTGAATTTCTATAATCGTTTCTAACTGCAATGATTAGATATTCTACAAATGGCATCATTGAAGCCTGAAATATATCTTTCAAAAACTGATTATTGGCATATGCCCTTCCAGCCTCAACTTCAAGTACTATCTTACCATCATGACTAATTGCATCAGCATCAAAAAATTTGTCAATTTGATTATTCTCAGAAAATAGAACAGGGACTTTGATTTTATCAACACTTGCTTTACTTTTTTCAACTCTAAACTTCAAATGTTTCAAATCATTAGAAATTGCTTTTAAAACGCTATCACTATTCAAATTATTTTCAGGAGATTTGATTGAATTATAATTTTTATCAAAACAATCTATAACTTTTTGAATTTCATTTGTAATTCCAAATGAACGCGGGAAAAGTTGAAATTTTAGCATTACTCACCTGGTCTTTGTTTACTAATTAGATTCATTAAATCAATGAAATTATTTTTTTGATTATGAACATTGCAGGCATTTAAATCATTTAAGTCAATAATTAATTTTCCTTTTACATAATTTATAAATGGCTGTTTCAAATTGACATCATCTAATTTATGTTCATCTATGAAATTCCAATAGCTATCAATTAAGTCATCAAATAAAATATTTTTACTTTCCATAATTATTGTTTATTATTTTAATTCCATATAACTACAATATCACCAATATTTTGAAATTTTTTATCGCTTGATATAATTGGTATATTCAAATATTTTGTTGTTGCTAATATCATCTTGTCGTGCAATTCATAAAAATCTTATAAATGTAACTGTATCCAGAACATATTTCATATCCCCTTTCCTATCCATCTCTTCAGCCAACTCTCTTCTCATCTCCTTCAGTTCACGCTCTAATTCCTCTATATCAATATTCTCAACTTCCCAAATACCGTAAAGGTCTTTGAATTTTAGTTTTTTCTCCGGAAGTTTTTTGGAAGAAATTAATTTATCAAGCTCTTCCTCACTGAAAAGATGGAGCATATTTTTTACTTTCAATCTTTTTAATGCCAGATTATCCATTGTTTGCATTCCGATTATTAGTAATCATATTTCCAATTACGAATATAATGAAATTTTATTCAATTTTACAACTTCAATATTTGTTATTTTTCGCAAATGCAGAAGGGAATATTTTTTTAATTTCAGCTTATCCTCAATTCCTTCTATGACATGAAAAGTAAAACCGACAAGTAATTATTAATCGAGCCTGTCTTAAATTGAAGTAGGCGTTTTGATATCCTTTTCTCAATATTTTACCTTCCAAATGATAAGGATGCTCTAAATATAATACCGAAATTATCGTATTATTTAATGAATAGCAATAAAATGATTTTGTTTTTTGGAAATTAACTGCTATTTTGAGTTTTTTAAATAATCAAAATTTAATGTGAAAAAATATTTTTTAATATACCTGATTTTTAGTTTAATTTATGCAGCGAACCTGTATGGACAAAATTCCGTTCAGGATACAAGCAATACTATAATGCTTAAAAAAAATGATGAGCCTAAAGCTATAGATGTGATTACAGGGAAGAATCAAAAATTGCCTTCTCTGGAAGATGAATTTCATCCCTTGCAGGATAGCGTTTTCAGTGCTGCCAAAAAAATGAATATTCCTTTTATGACCCGGGCAAAGCGGGATATTATGCTTTCTGAAAGTGCTTGGAATTTCAGCAAAGAAATATTCAGAGGTACTCCGTGGCAGCGTGCTATGGCGGATATGCTCAGGCTCAATCCCGATATTTTTATGCCGTCTGATGTTGCTCTTGCTACTCACGAATATCATATCAGGCAATCTCAACACGTTCCGTTTGTAAAAACAATTCCTGAGTTCGGGCTGAAAATGAATTTAAGCGAAATAGCTACTTTTGCGGGGCTGAAAGAAGATGTATCGCCCGAAATAAGATATACACTCGATTATACTACTGAAGTGGAAATTGTAATTTATTCATTGAAAGCTGTAGTAATAAACACACTTTATAATGGAGTGCAGAAACCCGGAAAATACAAGATTACGTGGAATCTCAGAGACGAATACGGAAAACCGATGCCATCGGGAGTTTATATTGCAGAAGTAAGAATTGGTGATGAAAAGTATATCCGCAAAAAAATTGAAATAAAATGATGCTGATTACTCAACGTAATGCCTTGGCAGTCTCTCAGTTAGCAATGTGAAAATCTCATATGGTATAAGTCCTGTCTGTTCTGATAAATCATATACCGTAATTTTTTCATTTCCCTGTTTGCCGAGCAATACTGCTTCATCTCCTGTTTTTACATTGTCATTGCCTATATCTACCATAAGCTGGTCCATACAAACAGAACCGATTATATTATATTTTTTTCCGTTTATCAGGCATTTCCCTTTATTTGTGAGAAGAGTAGTATATCCGTCTCCGTAACCTACGGCAATTACTGCAATTTTTCCTTTCTTATCAGATATGTATTTTTTTGAATATCCGACAACATCGCCTTCATTGATATTCTGAATAAGCAGCACTTTAGATTTCAAAGTAAGCGTAGGCTTTAATTGAATTCTGTCATTAAGGTATTTTGCAGGCATATATCCGTGTAATGATATTCCCGGTCTGATTGCATTGAAATGAGAATCTTTTACGTTAATTAAAGCAGCAGAGTTTGCTGTATGGATAAATTCAAAAGCATATCCTTCTTTTTCCAGATTATTTAGTGCAAAATTGAAATTACGAAGCTGCTCATCTGCAAATGAAGTGTCTTCAAATTCTGATGCTGAAAAATGTGTAAGAATACCAGTAATTTCAAGATTGGAAAATTCCTTTGCTTTTTCCATAAAGTCAGTTGCTTTGGTAAAATGAATGCCGTCACGATTCATTCCCGTATTCAGGAAAAGGTGAAGTTTTATTTTAGTATTGTGTTTTTTTGCGGCATTATCATAATGATTAAGCATTTCATTATCTGAAATTACGGTTTGCAGATTGTATTTGGCAACGCTGTCTGCTTCAGATTTGTTTCCTGATACGATAAGGATTATATCGCCTGTATCACCTGCATTTCTCAGTTCTATGGCTTCTTCTGTAAAAGCCACTGCAAGATATTTTACTCCGTTTCTCCTTAGATATTCAGATGTTTTTATTAATCCGTGTCCGTAGGCATTAGCTTTCACCACTGCAAATACTTCGGAATTCGGAGCTTTTCTTCTTATTACATTCAGATTGTGTAATAGATTATTCAAATTAATTTCTGCTTTACTTCCTCTCATTTGCTCAATCTTTATAAATTTCTTCCGATACTAATTAAAAATAGTTATTTTTACATTTTACAAAATTAATTATTTAATTTTGATTATTGTATGTTTTATTATCAGGTTTGTTAATAATGAAAATCCTAAGGTACGGCAGCAGTTTTATATTATTACTATTTATGGCTGTTTTATTCAACTCCTGTAAATCGCTGGAGCCTTGTCCCGATCAAATGCAGCCGGGAAACGCAGGTAATGTGATTAACACATCGGAAGATGAATTTGCTCCATTTGTGTATGAGAATAAACTTTATTTTACTTCCGCAAGAGATGGCGAACCTGCTCTTTATTATGCAGAAATTGGCAATGACGGTTTTCTTCCTTTAAGAAAGGATATTGAATTTCCTCTCAACAGAATGGAAGACGGAGCTATGCCGGCAATTTATAAAAATGAAGAAACAACCGAACTATATTTTTCTGCTGCTAATGAAACAGACAGTTATTCTTCCAGAGACATATTTTTTTCAAAGAAAATAAAAAATAAATGGACTATGCCCCGCCCGGTAGAAAATATAAATACTGAATTTTATGAATCTTATCCCGCAATCTCAAAAGATGGCGATTATCTTCTCTTTATTTCAGACAGAGAAGGAGGTGCAGGCGGGATTGATATTTATGTAAGTATGAGGCAGGATGACGGAGGTTGGAGTGAAGCGATTAATCTCGGAGATAATATTAATACTAGTGGCACTGAGCTTTCTCCACATCTTGATGATATGAATAATCTGTATTTTGCAAGTAATGGCTATACTGAAGAAGGTGATTTTGAAATTTTCAGAGCTGAACCTGCAGCAAGTTTTAAATGGGATAATCCAAAATTACTCGATTTTCCAATCAATTCAGAGGGAAATGAAACCGGCGCATTTATAAATGAAGGAAACATTTATGTTGCATCTGACAGAGTAGGAGGTTGCGGAAAAGAAGATATTTATTCTTTTTATCTTTGCGGTCCTGTTTTGGTGAAAGGTGAGATAATAAGGCAGTCCGGTAATGTCCCTATTTCAGGCTCGGTTTTTCTTTTAGAAGATAATGAAATTATTTCTGAAAAGACAATTACGGAAAACGGGAGATTTACATTTAATCTCGAAGCTATGAAAGATTATACAGTTGAGTACAATAATGATTGCTTTACTGAATTTAATCCCCGAAAAGCACTTACAACGCCATGCTCGGATACTTCGGCAGTAGTAATGCAGTTTAATTTTGTATTACCTAAAATGGAAAAAGAATTTGACTTTGCTGAATATGAAGTGCCGTTTTTTGTTTCTGGATATTACTATCCGAATACCGATAAAAATCTCGAGGATTTGCGGCTGAAATTTTCTTATAATATTTTTACGGATGAAGCTGAAACCCGATATATCGAAAATCCCGATACAAATTATGACCAATATACCGGTGTTGTAGAATCGGCTCTGAATGATGCTTATTTTTTCGTAGAAGATGTTATTAATTCTGTGCAATCTGAATGTGCATTGCGAAACCTCGATTCCATAAGTATCAAAGTAAAAGGTTATTCAGACCCGAGACAGATTTCTGAATATGCTCTTTATATGGACAATGACATTTCAGATGAGAAACTGAATATAGAAGTATCAAAAGGCAGTCAAATGGATAATAAGCTGTTATCAGAGCTGAGAGCATATTTTACTGCAAAATATATTGAGCAAAGTCTTAAGAATAATCCCAATTATTCAGAGATTGAAAATAAGGTGAACTGGACAATAGAAGGTATGGGCATTGATGAATCTGATATTGAAAATAAACTGAAAAGGCGAGTGCAAATTACAATTAAAGTAAACTGATGTTTATATACCGTAATCTCTTAGTTTTCGGTAAAGTGTACGTTCACTTACGCCCAGAGTTTCAGCAGTCAGCCTTCTGTTGCCGTCGAATCTGTCGAGAGTTCGGAGTATCATTTCTTTTTCGATTTCTTCCAGTTTCATAGTGCCGAGTATTTCGAATGCTTCATCTTCAGTATCTACTTGCTTTATGTCCATTTGTTCCGAGAAACTTGAATTTTTGAGTTCATCAATATCATTGATAAGTTTGTGCATAACAAATTTTACATCCGATAATTCATTTTTCATTTCCAGCAATGTTTTGAAAATCAGACTTAATTCATTGTTGCCATTATCTTCTTCTTCTTTTTTTAATGCTACAAGAGAAGTTTTATTGTTGCTTTCGAGTATCTTATGAGCAGGCAAAGCTCTCGGTATGAATTTTGTAACAATTTCTGCGGTAATGTATTCGGATTTTTCCAGTGTAATAATTGTCTCTATCAGGTTTTTCAGTTCTCTTACATTGCCTGACCATGGGAGTTGCTTTAGAATTGTTTGTGCTTCGGGATCAATTCCTTTGAAGTTAAATCCTAATTTTTTTGCTGTTCTCTGAGCGAGTTGCTCGGCAAGTTCCGGAATATCCTGCTGTCTTTTTCTAAGAGGCGGGAGAGTAATTCTTACTGAATTTAATCTGAAAAAAAGGTCTTGTCTGAACCGTCCTTCTTCCACTTCTTTTTCCAGTTCTCTGTTAGTAGCAGCAATAATTCTTACATTTACTTTTTGCAGTTTTGAAGAACCGAGACGATTGAATTCACCGGATTCCAGTACTCTTAGTAATTTAACCTGTGTTCCAAGCGGTAGTTCACCAATCTCGTCGAGAAAAATTGTACCTTTATTTGCTGATTCAAAAAAGCCGATTCTTTGGTCATCTGCCGAAGTGAATGCTCCTTTTTCGTGTCCGAATAATTCGGATTCGAGGAGGCTTTCAGGTATGGCTCCGCAATTAACGCTTACGAAAGGCTTATTACTTCTGTTGCTAAGTCCGTGTATTGCATTGGCAAATACTTCTTTTCCGGTGCCTGTTTCGCCTGTAATAAGTATGGTAAGGTCTGTAGGAGCAGCCTGAAGCAAAATTTCAAGCGCTTCGTGAATTAATTTGGAATTTCCTGCAATTCCGTATCTTTTCTGAATTGAATTATAAATACTTCTTTCACTGTAATAATCACTCATTTTGATTCCTCTTCATTTCCCATTCTTCCCATCCGCCGGTGTAGAGATAGACGTTTTTGAAATCAAATTGATGTAGCATTTCAGCTACCTGATGGCTTGCATCGCAATTACCTCCGTCGCAATATACAACAATTTTTTTCCCATAAGGTAATTCGAATATTTTTTCTATAATTGTTTCCTGATTATCCGCAAAAGGGAATATATTTACGGCATTGCCAATTCTGGATTCTTCGTATAATTCAGGTGAGCGCGCATCAATTATAATAAATGATTCATCAGAAGCAATTTTTTGCATCTGTTCATAATTTACAGTCTTCCATTCGCTTTCTTTCACACTGGTATTCTCGTTTTGAAGAGCTGTTTCAGTTTTGTTTTCAGCAACATCTAATGGCTCACCTTCTTCACTGTCAGAGGCTGAATCATTCCTGACTGTATCCTTTATATTATTTGAATTTTTAATATCATTGTCGGATTTGTTTTTGTCGGGCAAATTATTTTTATTGTCCGGCTTTCTATTTTGAGCAGTATTGTTACCGAAAAGCTCGTCATCATCTACAATTTCTTCCTTCTGGGGTTCGCTGAATATATCAAGTCCTTCTGGATCCAAGGCATTGAAAACCAAAGCCATAACAATTGAAAACAAAACTATTACTATTATTTCAATAATAAGTCTTTTCATAATTATTTACCAAAATGATTTTTTAAGTAAGAATATGCTGCATTAATTTCCTGAGCTTTTTTTAGATGATGCTCTGTTTCTTTATCTGATAATCCTTTGATTCTATCAGGATGATATTTGGAAATCTGTATTTTGTAAGCAGATTTTATTTTGTTAAAATCAATGGTTTCGGAAATATTTAATACTCTGAAGGCTACGATGAGCTTTTCATCCTTTTGGGTTTGTTTGGGCTGTTCGTAATAGCCTGTTCCCGAATTTTGGGCATTATGATAGTCGCCGGCAAGCTCTTCGATAATTTTTTTTAGCTCGTCGTCAGTATCATTAAAATTAAAACTGTTTTCCTTTCTGCCAAAATTATAATTAGTTTTTAATATATTTTTTATTCTGTTTATTATCTGACTCATTACCTGCAGGTTAAAAATTAATAAAAACAATCTTTAAAAGAATTAAATTATTATTTATCTAACGGTATAGCAAAGAAAAAAGTGCTTCCTTTTCCGAGAGAACTTTTTACCCAGACTCTTCCTTTGTGTGCTTCTACGAGTTTTTTTACTATCCAAAGCCCCAGTCCGGTGGAGTGTTCTCCTCCTGTCGGTTGGGCGCTTAATTTTTTACCTCTTTTGAATGCGTCTTTTATATCATCTTCAGAAAGCCCCTGTCCGTTATCACTGATTTCAGTTACCACGTGATTTTCTTCGGTATAAGCTTTTATTCTTACTAATCCTCCCGGATTAGTGAATTTAATAGAATTTGAGACGAGATTATCAAGTACTTCATCAATTTTGAACATATCCATTCTTATTTCAGGCAAATCTTCCTGTATTTCGGTAAACAGCTCAATGGATTTTTTATCTGCACCTCTTTTGTTACGGTTGTAAACATCATTTATGACTTCTTTATAATCAATTTTTTCGTAGTTAAGTTCCATTTTATTGCTTTCAAATGCAATTATTTTTGATACTTCCTGAGAGAGCTGTACGATTTTGGAAGTAGTGCTTGCTATGTCATTTATTATTTCCTGCTGTTCTGTAGCACTCAAATCATATGATGTGAGCAATTCCACGAGGCTTTTTACGAGAGATGCAGGATTTTTAATGTCGTGAATGATAAGAGCAAAGAGTTCATCTTTCTGGGTTTGGAGGTCTTCAAGTTCGGCTGTTTTATTATTGATTTTTTCGAGATTTTTCTTTAGTTCGTTATTTTGTCTTTTCATCTCTTCGCTTCGTAGCTGCAGAGCTTCTATTTGTCCCCTGAGAGCATTTAATTCAGTATTAAGTATTGCATTTTCTTCTAAAACTTTATCAAAATCCTGTTCAGTATTTTTTTTCTGAATTGAATTTTTACCGGCTTTTGCCTGAGTTTCTGTATTAAATTTATCCTGATTTTTATTTAGTTTACGTGTAAAATAAATAATTAATAATATTATTACGGCAAATAAAATTACAATTAATGCAGAAAGTGCTAAAAGAAGAGTATTATTGAAAATGCCCGCATCACTGGTACCCTGATTCTTCAGGTCTGCTTTGAGTGAAGTAATAAGACTGTCTTTTTGCGCTATGGAGTTTTCCTGCTTTTCTACTGTTCTGTAAAGTTTGGCAGTAGTATTATTTACTATAAGATAAGCATTTGCGGGTTTTGCGGACCATTCTCCACCAAGGTCAAAAGCACCGATACTTATCAGATAATTATCGTTATCCAGATTCTTATAGCTCAGGATTCTTGAGCCTGTATTGGATACGGATGAATCCGCTCCTCTGTATATAGCTGCTCTGAAAAGGAATGGGGAGTTATCATCACTCATATTTTTCAGATTATAATTGAATGTAACAGAATCTTTTGTGGTCAGAAATAAAGTATCAACCGGCTCTGTTGTTATTCCATTGATTTTTACTGATTCGAAATCAACTTTTATTTCATTATCCTGAGCTGCACTTATTTGCATAAATAAGAAAAAAAATGCAAAAATACCGAATGATTTTAATTTGGTGTCCATTTTTTCTCAAAAATAAATTTTAAAAATATTAAATTACTGAATGTATTACAGTTCTTACCACTCCCCATACATCAAAATCCATACCATCTGTTACTTTAAAAGGCTTATAATTTGGATTTTCCGAATATAACCATAAATTATTTTTGTCATATCTAATTCTTTTTACCATAAGTTCGCCGTCAATCACTGCAATTATTATGCTTCCTTCTTTGGGGTCAACAGACCGGTCCACTACAAGTATGTCTCCTGAGTGAATTCCCGCTCCCGTCATAGAATCACCGGCAACTCTTACAAAAAAAGTAGAGGCGGGATTTTTTACGAGCAAATCATTTAAGTCCAGCTTTCCTTCCATATAGTCGTCAGCCGGAGATGGAAATCCGGCTGAGACTGATTCAAGAAAAAAAGGTATTTTGTATTCAATAATTCTCTCTGGCGTAAGAATTTCTATTACCTGAGTTTCACTTTTGCTGTTTATGTTTTCCAAATTTAGTTTCATATGAAAGCATTATTTAGAATTCATAAATATTGGAGGAACCTGCTCTCCGTTCATTATTATCATTTTTGCATTTTGGCTGTTAGCAAGCTCCTTCTGCATCTTGATTCTTTCATACTCGAGTACTTTCGGAGAAAGCCCTTTGTCAAGTATTGCCTGTGCATCAGCCACACCTCTGGCTTCCACTCTTTTTCTTTCAGCTTCCTGCTCTTCTTTTTCAAGTACGTATTCCATCCTTTCGGCTTCCTGTACAGCAGTTATCTTTCTTTCGATTGATTGCTTAACTGATGACGGCAGGTCAATTTTTCTTACAAGGATTTGCTCGAGAACAAATCCTCTGCTTTCGAGAGTGTCTTTCAGTACATCAAGAATATCCTGTTCAAATTCCTTTCTTTTTTCAGCGAATAACTGTACTGCGTCATAGTTTGCTCCACTGTTTCTTATGCTTGTCCTTGTGAGAGGTCGAATAAGTACATCCTGATAATTCGGACCAATTCTTCGGTAAATATCAGGAGCTCTGGTAGGTATCATTTTGTAAAGAATTGTTAAGTCAATATTTACTTCAAGCCCGTCATTACTGAGTATTTTGATTGCATCATCTCCCGCCTGATAGCCTTCTTCATCTGAAGAGGACATTGTATAATTTAATGTTCTTGTAGAAAACTCTTTTATATCCACAAGAGGATTTACGATGGACATACCTTCGTAAAGTACGTGGTCTTTTGTATCACCAAATAATATCTGGATACCAACATGCCCCGGCTGTACAATACGGATTGCCGAAATTAAAAATCCGACGATTACTACAATTATTCCGCCTATTGTAAAAAGTCCTTTGAATTTTGCGAGTGGACCTCCGGATTTGCCCGAAAAGAATCCAATCGCCAGAATAATAAGTCCAAGAATTACTAAACCCATTATAATACCTTATCTGTTTATGTAACAAAAAAATTAATCAAAATCACCGAAATCACCGAAATCAAATCCTGAGTCGTCTCCTCCTGAAAGCCATCCCGAATCGGAATCCGATTCAAAGCCGGCATTTTGCAGAGGGTCATCTTCAAGCAGATTGGCATCAGTCATTTCGGATTCGAAATCGTTCTCGCCATGATATTCTACGTCACCTTCAGCAGGAGCTTCAAAGTCTCCTTCATCATTTAATGTATTTGATTCACCGGCATTGAAACCTTCTTCACCTACGCTCATTACTTCATTTCCTTCAGTATCTACAATATCAGCATTATGTACGTATATATTGTGAGAATGCAAAGCAGAAGCCCAGATAAACGAATAGAAAAAGAAATCGTCATATCCGTGATAGCCGTGATATACAGGAGAGGAAGAGCCGGCATTTCTTCTGATACCGTTTCTGTCCTCCACTTTTTCTTTTGGTCGTATTATCTTTGTTTCAGTTTCTACTTTTATATCATCAGATGGAAGGAATTTCTTTACGGAAAAAGCTAAATTATCCAAAAAGTTTTTGAACATAGCATTATTGCTGTCCACAAATTTATTATAAGTTTCCTGAGATGCAAAAATATGCTCCATTCGTTTTTTCAGTTCTTCTCTCGTTTCACCGGGCTTGGCTTTCAGTTCGCCGATTAGTCCGTTTACGATTACTTTAATCGGATACTCACCTACTTTATGTTCTTTTACAATTTTAATTTCAGCAAGGTATTTCTGATTGTTCAATTCATGCTCCAATACCATAATTACGTTATCAAAAACTTCAGACTCGAGTGGGTCTATTGAAGTTTGTATTTCAAACATAGCCTCATCGAGGTCATCTTCTTTACCTTCTTTATCGAGATAGAAGTCATGATTATTCAGAGTAAGTCTTACAATATTATTTATTCCGGCATCTGTCAGAGCGGCGTATAGCTGATTCATTACAGCCATTGCAGTGAAAGTTTCTCTTTCTACTTTGTCTCCGGTTTTGCCCATAGTAAGGCTGTGCAATATCTTCTGAAATAATTTTGAAGGTTTTACCACATCAATTTTTGTCATATGAGAAGGGTCAACTTCTATAACGCCTGAGAAATACATAAGTTACCTCATAATAAGTAAGCGTGTTTATTATTTGTAATTAAATAAATCATTTTATTAATCAAATATACTGTAAAAATAAGCAATTATTATTAATTAACGTAATTCTTAATGCAATAATTCTATGCCTGTTCTCTTATTTTTCTTATTATTTTTCTCGCTTCATTCATATATACGGACCTTGGATATTCCACGAGTATTTTTGTTAATGTTTTTTCAGCTTTATCAGGATTATTCAGCATAAGATAGCTTTTTCCGGCTAGAAAATAAGCATAATCTTTATTTACGTAATCAGGGAATTTCTCAATCAGTTTTGATAAATAATCTGCAGCCTGTTCGTAATCATTATTATTATAATAGAGTTCACCGAGTTTGATATGAGCTGTCATTGTCAGATTATCATCAGGATACTCTTTAATAATTTGCTTTAACTTTTCGGCTGCTTTTTGAGTATTATTTGCAAGAAGCTCGAGTTCGTATTCGCCGTATAGCTTTAGCCCCTTTATTAATTCTTTATTTTCATTAATCATCATTATTCTTTCGAGGGCGTCATTTGATACATCTGATTTGGTATCCTGAGAAATTTTCTGATACATTACAAGAGCAGAGTCTGTATTTCCTTTGTAGAATTGTATATTTGCCACGTTATAAATTGCAAAGTCTTTTTCGGTATTTGAATTGCTTCGTCTTGAAACAATTTTGAATGCTTCGAGTGCTTTGTCAAATTCATTTTTGCCGAGATAGATTTCACCGAGCATATTAAGTGCTTCATAAATAATATTTTGCGAAGGATATTCGGCTTTCAGTTTTTCAATGTTTTTTATTGCTTCTGATGTATTATTAAGCGTTTTGTAATGCAATACAGCAAGTCTTAAATATGCCTGAGCAGCATACTGGCTTTTGGGATAGTCTTCGATTACTTTGTCGTAACTCTCGAGTATTTCATCTATTTCATCGTCATTCATTTTTTCGTTATCAGCCATTTTTTGCTCGAGAGTTCTTGTAAATCCATACATTGCCGATGGTGTATTTTTATTGTTTTTACCCTGTTTAATTATATATGAATATGCCTTTAGTGCAATATCATATTGTCCGTCATCTCTGGCATTATTAGCAAAAAATACGATATTTCTGCCGCCGCTGTTTCTGATTTCGTCTATTCTGATAGTTACTTCCAGAGCTTTATCGAGATTATCCGTATTTCTGAGAAACCAGGAATATAATTCCTGAATATAAAGATTGTCGGGGTTTTCATCGGCATATTCGCCGAGTTTGTCATCTATATAGTTTATTGCTTCTTCGGAAGTAAGAAATGCAAAAAGCCTTCCCTGCGACTTTGCCATATCTCCCTGATTCATCAGCATTTGAATAATCTCTTCAAGTCCGTCTTTGTAATTACCTGTAGCTATGTATAATTTACTGAGTTCATCAGAAAAAATATTGGAATTATTCAGGTCATTTCTTGCCTGCAGGAAAGTATTTACAGCTTTGTCGTAAAGCTGGAGGTTTATCTGCACTCGGGCAAGTTCGGTATATACATCCTGTTGCTGATATTCTTCAAGAGTTTTTTCCCAGAATTTATTTGCGGTTTTATTATCTCCAAGCCTCCATTTTACTTCACCATACAGAATATAAATTACCGGAGCGGGATAGTCTTCGATTCGCTCTTCCAGATAGGGCAGCATATCGGAGTAATTATCCATACCTCTCAGACTTCTGATAATTCCCGCAAAATATTTATCATCGGATTTTTTCTCTGTATAAATTTCTTTATATATTCGGAGCGATTCTTCATATTTGCCCTGCTTTTCGTATGATTCTGCCAGTTTGTATTTCTGCTCTGCAATATTTTGGGCAAATAATAATGCAGGCAAAATCATTATTAAAATAATTCTCTTTAAGGTAATATACATATTAATTGTTTTTTTTATTATTGTTAATATTATTTTTGTATTATATTAAACAATTAAATTAAGAATTTATTATAAAATTTATATGATAATACCGAACAGACTTTTTATTCTTTTGATTATGCTTATCAGTATTTTTAATACAGTGAAAGCAAATGAACCGCTGATACTTGATAATGCAGATTCACTTATCGGGAGTATGAGCGAAAAAGAAAACAGAAGGACCTTCATAGGCAATGTAAAATTCCGGCAGGGAGATGTCCATACTTTATGCGATACCGCTGTATGGAATACTTTGGATAATACAGTAGATCTTATGGGAAATGTAGTAATCACTCAGAGGACTCTTACTCTTACGGGTCCGAAAGTGTATTATAATGGAAAAACTTCCGTAGCTGAAGCAAAAGAAGGGGTTACGATAAATGACAAAGGTACTTTTATCGCAGCAGACAGAGGATTTTACTATACCAAAAACAGAGAAGTAAATTTCTTTGGAAACGTAATAGTAGATGATGATTCGGTAGTAATAGAAGCAGACCATATTAATCATTTCAGAAATAATGAAAATTCCTATGCTTACGGCAGCGTATCGGTAAGAGGAAAAGAAAATAATACTGTGCTTTTCGGTGATACTGTAATTACTATTCCGCAGCTTGATTATTCTATGGCTACCGGAAAACCTTTGCTTATGCAGATTGATACAAATTATGTAATAAAAGAAACAAGTGAAAAATTTAAAAATCCTTTTTTTACGCTTGATACTTTATTCATAAGCTGCGACACAATAAAATCAATCAGAAATGAGGAAGCCGAGATTTACAGATTTTTAGACAGCGTAAGTATGCTTAGGGAAGAAGTGTCAGCAAAAGGGAATTATGCCGAATTTATAAAAAATGAGGAAAGAATTAGTTTTAACGATAATCCGGTACTGTGGTATGAAGATACTCAATTATTCGGAGATTCCATAAAAATACAAATGAGTAACAATAAATTAAAAAAAATAACTTCTATTAATAATAGTTTTGTTGTGGCTCTGACTGATACTGCATATCCTGAAAGGCTTAATCAAATATCGGGAAATAAATTGGAAATCCATATGGATAGCAGTGATATTGAGAGTATAATAGCTTTAGAAGATGTGAAAAGTCTTTATTTTTTGTTTTCGGACGGCTATCCCGACGGAGCTGATCTGGCTGCTGCAGACAAACTGGAAATAAGATTTGAAAATGGTGAAGCTATTGAATTGCTAAAAATTTCAGGAATAGCTGGTGAGGTGATTACCGAAAAATTAATTTCTGCGGATTTGAAGGCTTATTATTTACCGGGTTTCAGATACAGAATTGATAAGCCAATACAAAAAAAATTTGGAATTTACAAAAAAAATCAATAAATAATTTGCTTGTTATTTAATTTATTTTTAATTTTATAATTATGTTTTGCTTTATTTGACGGAATAATGTTTTTTATTAAATATATTATGCTTTTTCTTGTGCTTTTTGTTTCGGCTAAAAGCCAGGATAATTATGAGAAATCTTCATCTTTTGAAGGTTTGCATTTTTATGTAGGCTTTATTGAAAACGAATTTTACGTAATTGACCCGACAAGAAACAAAGAATTGAAAATATTTGTATCCACAAAAAAAGCATCCAATATTGAAATAAAATTCCCAAATCAGAATTCGCAATTTTTCAGCCTGCCCGCCGATTCAGTAATGGTAATGGAAGTGCCGCCCAATGTGGAAAGCGATGAATCCGAAAAAATTACTGAAAGGCTTGTGGAAATAAAATCAGATGTCCCCGTTACTGTTTATGCTTTTTCAAGTCAGCCACGTACAAGCGACAGTTATTCAGCAATACCTATAGCAAACTGGGGCAGGGAATACTATGTGATGTCTTTCCCGAACGACCAGTACTCCCTCGATAAACCTCCGGCTCATAAGCAGGATTCAATTAGGCTTCTTACTCCGAGAACAAGTGAGTTTATGGTCATATCCGCATATGACGGCACCAAAGTAGAAATTACTCCCAAAGCGCTTACTCAGGGTGCTATGCAAGTAGATACCACATATGAGATTACACTGAATAAAGGCGAATGCTATATGGTGCAGTCTTATCCCTTGCCTGCACACAGAGGAGACCTCTCAGGTACTAAAATCGAAAGCAGCAAACCCATAGGTGTGATAAGTGGTCATCAGAGAGCATCCGTACCGATAGGGCTTAATCCGCAGTTTGATACCAAAGACCACCTTGTGGAGATGATTACCCCTGCAGAATCATGGGGTAAATCTTACATTTCAGTTCCGTTCAATATTGCTCCTGACGGTGATTTATTCCGCGTAATGGGTAAGGAGCAGGGTACTATTATTTCCAGGCAAACTTCGGCAGGTGAAATACAGTATAATCTGAATGATGAAAGATTTATGTATGAGTTCAGAGGCATTGATGAACCGGCTTTGTGGAATGCCAATAAGCCCGTACAAATTGCCCAGTTTATGATGCGTACTAATAATGAAGACAGAAATGACCTCTATGACCCTTCAATGGTAATGCTGTCTCCATCTGAGCAGTTCGTATCGAGAGTGATATTTCATACTCCCGGTAACGTATTCAATAATCCTGAGCAGTATATTGAGCATTATGTAACTGTAATTGCCGAAAAAGAAGCTCTCCCGCATATTTCGCTCAATGGTAAGCTGCTGGATACTACTACTGTAATCTCAAATAACAGAATTGCTTCAAGTGATTTTTACTGGACTCAGATAAAGTTGCCCGGAGGCACTCACAAACTCAAATCAAAAAAAGGCAAATTCAGCGGGATTCTTTTTGGAAACGGTAAATATGATTCTTATGCTATGATACTCGGTGCCTCTCTTACTAACCCTGAATATGAGGATTCACTAGCACCGGTGGTTAATTATGATGTTGATTGTTACGAAATGAATGCAGTAGCCACAGATGACGATAATATAAGCGCTTCAGGAATATATTATATTTTTGTAAAAGAGAATGAAACCGAAAATTTTTCATGGGAAATTGACCCGATAAATCCAAATGATTCTTTAATTACATTTACTGCCACTCCTGAAGATATTTTCAGCGACGGAACATTTGTAGCTGAAATTTATGATAAGAGCGGTAATCTCAGAAAATTTGAATATGAACATAATGCTGTTGCTTTGGATGTGCCTGATGATTTTGAATACAGTGATATAGACTGGCAGGATTCTGTTTGTTTTGATTATTCGGTAACGAATTTTGGCTCGGAAGAAATTGAGCTTGTTGATATTGTAATTTCTTCAGATTCAAGAGTTTTGCTTAACGGTACAGATAATCTTCCGCAATTTATTTCGGGAAATGATAGTTTTGATTTTCAAATTTGTATTAATCCTGACGGAGACTCTACTTTGATTTCAGGAGATATTGAATTTGTTTTCGAGTGTGGTATTACCCGCTCTTTTCCGTTGGTTGTAGGATTTTCTGCTCCTGCTCTTATTACGGAAAATCTCGATTTCGGAGATGTACTTGTAGGGCAGGACAGTTGTATGAATTTAAAAATTATTAATATCGGAAATGAAGCAATTACAATCGAATCTCTTGATGAATCGGGTGACGCTGCCCAATTTACTTATGATTCTTCAGTTCTTCCTTATACTATAAATAAAAGTGATTCATTAGTTATTGAAGTTTGTTTTAATCCGTCAGAAATTGGCGATTTCGAGCTGATATTTAATTATATCAATGATTTCAATTTGGTTAAACAATCTGTATTGAAAGGGAGAGGAATTGCACCTGATGTAGATAACGTATCAATAGATTTGGGAAAAATCCGCGTTGGGGATACAAAAGATTCTACTTTAAACTTACTTAATACCGGAAATGCAGATGTAAAACTGTTTTTTGACGGATTTATTAATGAAGATGAAGATGATGATATTTCCCGTATGCTGGAAGGTATAGATGATATTTCCATAGAGCAAAATGAAGAATACACTGAAAATTTCTCTTTTACTCCTCAGTCTTCGGGTAATTATTCTCAGATAGCCGAATATAAAACTAACTGGGATAATCATAATGACATTACAGTAGAAATATCAGCACTGGGTACGATACCTGAAATTGATATTACTGATGTTGATTTTGATGAGGTTACAGTTTATACTGATACTACCGGAATATTTACCATAATTAATTCTACCGGCAATGAGGCTCTTTATATTCAGGATGCTTCGATTATTTCAGGAAATACAGATTATTTTGAAATTGATTTGGAGCAGTTTAGCGGTATAATAATTGATGAGGGAGATGTATTTAATGTTCCTGTAAGATTTAATCCTCAGGAAATTGGTGATTTTGAACTGATTATTGGAATTAATAATGACAGTTATCCTGATTATAATATTGAAACCGATACGTTGGTAATAAGCGGAAAATCTGTACCGTTGTTGCATCCTGAGCTTCTATTTACAGAATCATATGAAGAATTCAGTTACTGTCAGTATGGTCAGAATTTAATAAATATTCAGAATCAGGAAGAAGTATCAGTAGATATCACAGATATTATTTTGGAAAGCAGAGAAGCGTATTCGTATTATTATGATGAATTACCTGCATTTCCAATTAAACTGAAAGCCGGTGAATCTTTTGATATCAGAGTTAACTCAATAGCGGAATTACCGGAAACCATAAGATATTCACTGATTATCGAAACTTTTGAAACGAATCTTGATACATTTGATGTATTAATCGAGCCTTTAGAAAAGCCTGTAATCCTTGATGATATTGCCGATATTACCGTAATTCCGGGCGATACCATTGATGTTACTTTTTCAGGGCGTTTTCCTGACTATACTCATATTGGCGGAGAATATGAATTTCACATTAACGTGCCGAGTAATTACTGGCATCTTATAGGAAATGAATATTCAATGGATGTTGATTTGCTCCATACTGAAAATTGGTTGCTTAATGCTACTCAGGAATATGATAAAATTATTCTGAAAGGAAGAAATTCTCCAATTTCTCAGGCTGCCGATTTTGAGTTTACGTTAAAAATCCTTCCATTACTTGAAAAAAGTGAAAAAATTAATATCTCTGTAAATGCTTATTATAACAAATGTTACGCTAATGCTTCCGAAGATTTTGTTTCAATAATTGACGGAGTTTGTGCTTTTGATTTGCGTATTACAGAAATTAATAGTAATTTTACAAATCTTAAAATATCCCCAAATCCCGTAAGTGATATTTTAAAATTTGAATTATTTGTTAAAGAAAATCAAAAAATTAACATAAGTTTGTTTGATATGTCAGGAAGAAATATTAAATTAGGAGAAGGAGTTGATGTAAAAACGGGAAAAAATAATTTTGAATATCAAACTGATGATATTTCTAATGGTATATACGTTTTATCGGTAACTAATGAGAATATGAATAAAAATTTAATAATTGTTGTTAATAAGTGAGGTATAATTTATGAAATTAAGAATACTATCTATTGTAGCCCTGATATCATTTATTTTTGCGGGTGATGTGAAAGCGCAATTAGAAGATCCGCTTCAGATGAGGCAGGAAAGAGAGCCAATCTTAATCGGTCCCGTAGCAGGCTATAACAGATCAATGCACACAGCAGACATTCCTTCTTACGCAGGAGATGCACTATGTCCGTATTTCAGTGATGGTTCCAGTAATGGTTTCTATGGAGGCATTTCAATTGAATATTTGTTTGGAAAGCAGGCTACATCTACTCAGTCTCTCATTTTCAGAGGCACTTTTTCTACTTTGCCTGCATACTTTGAAGAGGGCGGAGATGTATATCCTTCGGAAGTGATTCAAAGAGACCCTGTAACTAATGAAATAATTGACAGGTT
>CAZIXJ010000005.1:0-22160 GCA_964542835.1 uncultured Hyphomicrobiales bacterium | reverse complement strand
ATTTTGGTGTGGTGGGTGATGCTTTGCAACCTCCATTCCAGGAAAATAGCATTGACTGTATAGTTAGTTCGGAAGTAATCGAACATATAGATAATCCTGCAGGATTTATAAACGGTTTATTGAAAATTTTAAAAAAAGGCGGTAAATTAATAATTTCCACTCCATACAAGGAAAAAATCCGGTATGAAACTTGTATTCACTGCAATAAAAACACTCCGAGAAATGCTCATCTTCATTCATTTGATGAAATAAAACTAAAAAATATGGCAACTGAACAAATTTCTGATTTTAGCCATTTCGTTTTTGGAAATAAAGCACTGCTGATAATGCAGTTTCACAAAATAAGTAAATATTTTGGTTTTAATTTGTGGAGATTAGCGGATAGAATTGCAAATGGAATAATTGATAAGAAGGCTCATATTATAGCTGTTTATACGAAATAGATTCTCCTTAAATCACGTAAATTGAATAAATATTAACAATTAAAGCAATAATTAGAATTAGAATTATAAGTGCAAGTGTTAAAAAAAAATATTCTCAAATAAAGCCCCCGATTAGCTGACGCAAATCACTCCTTTATTTCAAAAAAAGGGATAAGATTGAGGAGGAGGAGAGTCATTTCCTGCTTTCTTGAAAGGAGGTGTCTTGCCGGACACTGATCGGAGCCGAAGTGTGGCAAGAAGGTGGATTTTTTGACATTGTAATAATTTTTATTCTCTCTCAATATATAAAACAGACTATTTCAGGTTGCTTTAATTACTTATCAATTTTAAGGATAATCTATGCATTATCAAAAAAAATCTTTTAATATTATGAAACTTTTTGTATGTTTGTATCGTAAAGAACATTGTAAACGATAAAAAAGTAATATAACTTATGAAAAATAATAAAATATATCAGGAAACAGAAAACATTCTTATTGAAGAATGCGGAAATTATTTTGAATTTGTGGGTGCCAAGGCTATTATCGGTAGAATATTCGGATACCTTGTAAGTCAGACTAAGCCTGCTTCTCTTAAAGAAATATCTGAAAAATTAAAAATATCTAAGCCTTCTGCCAGTAATAATCTTCGGTTCGGTTTGCAGGCTGAAATGTTCAGAAAGGTATATAACAGTGATTTGCCGAGAGAGGATTTTTATCTTTTGGGTATTGATTTTTTGGAGATGCTTGTTGACCCGGGAATAAAAAAATTGAAAATACTGGGTGAGAAGTTTTATCTTGCAAAACAGCATTTGGACATGAACTATGAAGACATAAAAGACGATGAGGAAATTATGGAATTATATAACAGATTATCATATTTAATAAAAGCGTTTGACGTACTCCTTGAAGAGTACAGAGATTTTGGCTCAAGGATTCAGCAACGCTTATCAAAAATCAGAAAGGAGATGATATAATGAAGAAATTGATTGGATGGATTTTATTGTATTTGATGGTTTCGGCTCCTTTGGTAATTTATGCTGAAACTGCATCAGAAATTATTGATAAAGCTGAAAATCAGGCAAAAGGCGAAACTATGATAGGGACTTTTACTATGAATATTGTAAGACCTGATTATACTCGTACCATAAAAATGAAAAATTGGAATAAAGGTAATGATAAAGCCCTGATTGAAATCATAGCCCCCAAAAAAGAAGCCGGAAATAAAACTTTAAAGATTGGTAATGAATTATGGACTTACCTCAGCAATACTGAAACAACTATGAAGTTACCGCCCTCTATGATGCTGCAATCATGGAATGGTTCTGACCTTACAAATGATGACCTGGTAAGAGAGTCAGATTTGGCGGATGATTATTCTGCTGAGATTATGTTTGAAGAAAAAATTAATGGTAAAATGTGTTATAAAATTTTACTGACTCCTAAAGAGGATGCAGCAGTAGTATGGGGAAAATTATATTACTGGGTCGGTAAAACGGATTATCTGCCTTATTTAATCAGTATTATGATGAAAAAGGGAAACTGCACAGAACAATGAAATTCTCAGATATAAAAATGATGGATGGAAGAAAAATCCCAACAAAATGGACTATAGTTAACGAAAATGAAGAAGGAAAATATACAGAGTTTATCTTTAATGAAGTGAAGTTCGATGAAAAAATTCCTGATAAAGTATTTTCATTCAGACAATTAGAAAGATAGGAGAGAGCAATGAGTATGCTTATTAAAATAGCGTGGCGCAATGTAATGCGTAATAAGAGGCGAACAATTATTACGATGGTCGCTATCATTTTTGCTGCTTATCTTTCAGTATTGATGCGTGGTATGCAAAAAGGAGTTTATAAATTGAGTATTACTAATGCTGTGGAAATGATGAGCGGTTATTTTCAGATACAGCATATAGATTTTAATGAGACGCCATCTTTGAGAAACTCATTTCGTATGGATTTGGCATTATACAGTTATTTGAGAAATAATGAAGATATAAAAGGGTACTCGCCTCGTATTACGTCAAATGGTTTGATTGGCAAAAACAATGCCTCGCTGGGTGCTATGATTATGGCATTTAATCCCGAACTTGAAAAAAACGTAACGAGGTTTGAAGAAAAAATCACCAATGGAAACTTCGTAAATAATGATAACATTTATGATGTAGTTGCCGGCGAAAAACTTCTGAAAAATCTTAATGCAGATATTGGCGATACAGTAGTGATATTAGCTTCCTCTTATCAGGGATACATGGGAAACCTTAAATTTTATATAAGCGGAGCTATTAAAACCGGCTCCCCACAAATGGATAAAAGCACTATACTTATGAATATAAAAGCTGCTGATGAGCTTCTTTCAATGCAAAACAGAATTACATCAGTTGCGATTGGGCTTTATGAGCTTAATGATTTTGAAACTGTATATGCAGATTTAAAAAAACAAATCAACAATCCTGAACTTACTCTTCTGGAATGGGGTGAACTTATGCCTGACCTCAGACAGTCAATCGAATTTGATGATGCTGCAGGTATTGTATATTTGCTTTTTCTAATATTAATTGTTGGTTTTGGTATTATGAATACGATTAATATGTCGGTAACTGAACGCTATAAGGAGTTTGGTGTGATGCTTGCACTGGGAGCAAAGCACAGCTTCATAGCAGTAGCCTTATTTCTTGAAATACTTATTATTACTGTAATTAGCCTGATTACTGGAATGGGGTTGGGATATTTTACAAATTGGTATTACATTCAAAATCCTTATGAATTTTCAGGTGAAATAAGAGAAATGTATCAGGAATTCGGTTTCGATGCCCATCTTACTTCATCTGTGAGTCCTGAGATATTTTATTCTACTGCAATTACAGTGCTAATTGTTGCAATAATAGTTTGTTTTATATCTACTTTTAAAATCTATAAACTTGAAGCACTAAAGGGGATAAGACACATATGATATTACTTAAATTATCATGGAGAAATATCTGGAGAAATAAGCGCCGAACAATGATAATACTAATTTCTATTATCACGGGTGTAGCCGGATTATTGCTTACTGATGCATTTTCTACGGGAATGGTAGAGCAAATGCTTAATAATCAGATAGATGCTCATTATGCTCATATTCAGATTTATGATAAAGATTATTATGATAATAATCTAATAGAACACAGAATTGAGAATCCGGAAAAAATTGAACAGGCTATCAGTGAAAATGATGAAATATCTGCATTTTCTAAAAGAATAGAAGTGTTTGGCTTGATAACGAGTGCGGCAAATTCTTCAGGTGTGAACATTGTTGCAGTAGAACCTGAAAAAGAAAAGCAAGTATGTAATATAAATGAATTTGTTTCAGAAGGGAATTATCTGTCAGGAAAGTCAAATGAGATTTTCATAGGAAAGGAACTTGCCGATAAATTGGAAGTAGAGCTTGGCGATAAAATAGTTACAGTTAGCAATTCAGTTGATGGTAATGTAATTAATGAGCTTTTCAGAATTGTAGGCTTATTTAGTTCTAACAGTACGGAATTTAATAAGTCGAATGTTTATATTCCGCTGAAAGATGCTCAGAATATGCTGGAAGCCGGAAATTCAATTACAAATATTGCAGTGAGACTTAAAAACAGTGATAATGCAAATGAAGTAAAAATGGAAATTGATAAAAATCTTAACAGTAGTTTTGCAGTGAAGGATTACGAAGATTTATTACCGATGCTTGTGAGCATGATAAAAATGTATTATCAGTTTATTATTATTTATTATTTGATAATTGGTTTTGCAGTAGTGCTTGGTATAATTAATACTACTCTGATGTCGGTATTTGAGAGAATACAAGAATTTGGTGTGTTACTTTCAATTGGAATGGAAAGAAGTAAAATATTTATGATGATAATCACAGAATCTGCATTGATTGGGATAATCGGCAGTATTTCAGGAGTAATACTCGGAGGGATAATATTGATTCCATTATATAATACAGGAATAGATTTGAGTGTATTTGCAGAAAGTCTTGCTTCATTCGGAGTGGGGGAAATAATCTATCCTGAAATTGGTATTCATACAGTTGTTTATTCACTGTTTACTATTCCTGCAGCAACGGTACTGGGAGCATTGTATCCTGCTTACAAGGCTTTAAAGCTCCAACCGACAGATGCTATGAGATATGTTTAATTATTAAAACGGTAAAGAAAAATGGAAATTTTAAAAGCAGAAAATCTGAATAAAGTTTATAACAGTAATGAAATATCCGTTCATGCCCTGAAAGATATTAATCTGACTATCCGTGAAGGTGAATATACGGTAGTATCAGGTGAGTCGGGCAGCGGAAAAACTACACTGCTAAATGCACTTGGTACTCTGGATATGCCTACTGAAGGGAAAATTTATCTCAATTCTGAAGATATTAGCAAGAAAACTCAAAAAGAGCTTTCTGCAATTCGCCTTAATAAAATCGGATTTATTTTTCAGGCATATAATCTGATACCGGTGCTTACGGCAATAGAAAATATCGAATTTGCAATGATGCTGAAAGGTATTTCCGAAAAAGAAAGACATAAGAAAGTAATGGAAATAATGAAATCTTTAAAAATTGAAGAACTTGCAAATAAATTGCCTAATCAGATGTCCGGCGGTCAGCAGCAGCGAGTAGCTGTAGCACGTGCCATAGTAAACGACCCGGTGATTGTATTAGCAGATGAACCAACTGCAAATCTCGATTATAAATCAGGAGAAAATCTTCTTGCACTGATGAAACAAATGAATGAAGAGAGAGGAATTACTTTTGTATTCTCATCTCACGACAAGCAGGTAATGGAAAAAGCACAACGACTAATTACATTGCAGGATGGCAAAATAGTAAGTGATGAATGACAAAATAAAAATTTGTGTATTATGTTTTAAAATAAATTGCCATACCGGTAATTCAGATATTTATCGGCATATTTATCAATTTTAAATTTTCTTTTTAAACCGGTAGCGTTCATATATCTGACTTTTCCGAATATGTATCTGTCTCTGTATGGCTTGTCATGCACTCCACCGATACTCCAGGCAATTCCGGTGTATCCGTTTGGATCTCTTCCGTCCAGCTCGTATTTGTCGTTCAGTGTAATGGCAACTTCCATAGCATATTCGGGAGATTCGGTCCATTCAAGAATTTTTTTTGCCCAGTACATTCTCATATAGCCGTGCATTTTTCCGGTAGTCATCATTTGTATCTGAGCTGCGTTCCAGTAAATATCATGAGTGTCGGCATTTTCGAAATCATCAAGGGTATATAGATGTTCTCTTATATCTTGCCTGTGTTCGTTAAGAGATGTTTTTGCCCAATCAGGGAAACAGTTAAAATTATCATAATCAGTATTATAATAACAGAAATTATCAGAAAGTTCTTTTCTGATAATCAATTCTTCGAGAAAAGCCTTTTTGCTTTTCTGATATTCAGAATCAACACCTTCAGCATCATTGATTGCAGGATAAAGTTTATTCAATTCGAGAACTATTCTCTGAGATGATATTTGCCCAAAATGCAGATAAGGAGACAAATCGGATGCAATACTAAATGTAGGGTCGTTTTTAAGCTGATGATACAAAAGAAATTTTTCATTTATAAAATTCTGAAATACTTTGAAAGCATATCTTTCGCCTGATTTGAAATCATAATCATCAGTAAAAGTAAAATTCTCAAAAAAAGAAAGATTGTTCAATTTTGCATCAGATAACATTTTCTTATCAAACATTTCACATTTTTTTACGGGAGGAAAATTTTTCAAAAAGTCTCTTAGTTTTCTGTTTATCTTTTTGCGGATAGTATGTGCTGCGTATTCCTGCTTATCGGAAGTAACATTAAAAGGTACTATATTATGAGTATCTACTCTTTTGAAAGGAATTCTGTTTTTCATTTTTACGTCAATTTGCCAGTGCCTTTTTATTCTGAGCGGATCAAAATCTGTTACAAGAAACTGAATATTATATTGATTAATAAAATCAGTAATAGAAAATTTCGGTTCGCCTTTCAAAATAAAAAAAGGAATATTAAGCTCACGAAATCTATCGGAAAGGTCTTTTATCCCTTTCATCATAAAGCTGAAAATCTTACTGCCGGCATCTAAATAATTATCAACAACATTAAAAAACACAACAATCGGTTGATTATATTTTTGAGCGTTCAGTATTGCATAAATCAAAGCCCAGTTGTCATTTATTCTCTGATCTCTGCTCATCCAATATGCTACGGGTCCGGGTATGTATTCTTCCCTTCTTATTGTAGATACCCGTTCCATGTCAAATTTGATTTTCATTTTAGTACTACTCCTTTCAAATCAGGATTTTCATCAGGATATTTTAAATTAAGCTGTTCGAGTTCATTTAGAATAATCCTTCCGGCTATTAAGTTTCTGTACCATTTTTTATTGGAAGGTACAATATACCATTTGGAGTGTTGCTTATTAGTTTTTGTAAGCATATCATTATATGCCGTAACGTATTCGTTCCATTTTTTTCTGTCTTTAAAGTCGTTCGGATGTATTTTCCAGTGTTTGTCGGGATTATCAATCCGTCTTTGCAATCTTTTTGTTTGTTCATTAAAGTCAATATGCAGAAATAGTTTGATTATTACAGTGCCTTCATCGTATAGAAGTTTTTCAAAATTATTGATATGCTCGTATCTTTTTTTCCATACAGATTCCGGCATAAGATTTTGCACCCTCACAATCAGCACATCTTCATAGTGGCTTCTGTTGAAAAGTACAATTTCGCCTTTTTTAGGGACCTGATTATGAACCCTCCAGAGAAAATCTCTGTTCAATTCATGCTCGGTTGGTCTGTCGAAATGAGCAACCCTGATTCCATTAATATCCACACCCTCGAATACGTTGCGGATAGTACCATCCTTGCCTGCAGTATCCATTCCCTGCAATATGATGAGCAATTTTTTATCAGCTCTTGCCCTGAAAATTTTCTGTAAAAGTTTTATTTCCGTTCTTATTTCAAACAGATCCTTAATGGCAGTTTCCTTATTTCCCTCATACTTCCTATATTCGGAAGCGTCATAGCTTTCTATATCGATTTTTTTATCAAATGGCAATATATAATCAAACATAAGCAATATAAATTATAAATAAAACAAGATAATAAAAAAAATCGGATTAAAAAAATAATTATTTCATTATTTTAAAATAGCATATATTTGTAAAGAATAAATTCAAATTTCTCAAAATGTATTTTAATTTTCTAAGTTGTTATATGAAAGTAAATGATATAAAAATTGATAAAATTATCAGGTCTAAAAGGAAGACTATATCCATAAAAATTGATTCCGGAGCTGAAGTTATAGTTTATGCTCCAGGATTTATGAGTAATTATGATTTGCATAGAGCAATTCATTCAAAATATGAGTGGATAAAAAAACATCGAAGTGATATGCTTGATAATAAAGTAATTAAGCACAAATACGAAGAAGGCGAAATATTTTATTTTCTCGGAGAAGAATTCAGATTGAAATACAATAATGAGTCTTACATCAGATTAGATGAAGAAAACAAAGTAATAGAAATTTATGCTGACTGTAACAAGGCATATGTAATCAAGGAATTTTATAAAAATCTGGCTAAACATTACGTTTTGAAAATTGCTTATGAAGTATCCGATAAACTCGAAAAATCACCCAAAATTTACAGAATATCATCTGCTGAAAAAAGATGGGGTTCGTGCAGCACAAATGGAAATATTAATTTATCATATAAATTGCTGATGTGCCGGATAAAATTCATTGAATACGTAGTAATTCACGAGCTGGCTCATCTCAAAGAGCATAATCATTCTCCGAGATTCTGGAATTATGTAGAGGAGATGATGCCGGATTACCGAAATCAATTAATTTGGATAAAAAACAATCAATACAAATTTCAATTATAATTTTATGGATAAGTGAGGAGAGAAAGAGCCTAACTCTAGTTGGTGTGTGAAAATAGCAATACAAGAAGTATTGAAGCCCCTTACCCCGACTCTCTCCCAGTGGGAGAGAGAGTATTAGTAGATTGCATTTTTTATAATATTTGAATTTCATCGTTTTCACACACACTCTCTAATACCAAACCGCTGCCGCGAATATGATTAAAAAAACGGTATTTCAGGCGCACTCGCCTGAAAATCGGGAACCCCTGTTTTACCTGCAATATACTGCTAATCTTGATGCAGTTTTGGTATAAATCAATTTAGATTAGTATAAAACTTTATTTCCTGCGATTCCTAATAGCGTCTTCAATAAATCCTTTGAAATATATTTGGATATCAAATCTCAGCATATGCTGCTTCCAATTTGCATCGGATATTACGCTTGTGAGAGGATAAGAGTATATGAGCTGCAAGACAGAACCTACGCTAAAACCTGCCGCGTTGGTATGAATAGTTGCTCCAATACCCAAATCTATAAAATTTCGCGTGTAATTTAGTGTGGAGAGTTTATTGCTTCCGATGCCTATTGTATCTTTTCCGTTTCTGTATCTTATTTCATTATTGTAAGTTGCGAGCTGATAGAATTGTTTTGCTTCAGAACTTATTACTCTTGTACTTGAAAAGCCACCGTAAAGATAATAAAATGATTCAGTTAAACTCCCTCCTCTGTTTACCATTCCTCCCCATAATGGAACTTCAAACCCTAATGCAAGATTAATTCCATGGTCTGTATTGTAAATCAGGGCTACTTCTTTTATCTTTTTCAGCTCGTTTTCTCCTACTGGAAAGAAATATTTATCCTCGAGCCTGTGCATCAGCACGCCGCGATAAATGTGATAAGACAAATCAAATCTGAGCCATGTGAAATTCTTTATTGCAATTTTTGATATCAAAGAATAATATTCTGATATTTTGTGGGGATAATTGTTATACTGTTCTTTTTTATTTTTTTTATCAATTTTTTTTTGATTATTTGTCATTATGTCTTCGCCACTGAATTCAAATGGGGCAGCAAAAGATGCTGAAGAAATTGCCTTCTCGGTTTCATAATTCATCAGATGAAAACCAAAGCTGAAACCATAGCTGAAATAAGAAATTTCAGGTGCCGGGAACCATCCGGTTTTTGAATTAATATGAAAATCAGGTTCAAAATCTTCAGGATTATATTCAGGAAGATTATTCAAATCAATAATGGTATCATTTTCTGCCTGAGAAAAAATAATACCAAAGGAAAAAAGCAATATTAAAATTATTAATTTCATTTTATAAAAATAAATTTCTCCTGACTTGATAAATTATTTGTTTTAATTAATATTATATATAATCCCGCATCTTCAATTTTATCAGTGCTTAGCTGCAGCATAATTTCACCTTTTCGCATCATACCATACTCTTTGGTAAAGAGAAGTTTGCCTGTTAAACTGTATAAACCCATTTCCACATCAGAGTCTTCATCCAACTGAAAAATAACATTCAAAATATCACCTTCAGTCGTCGGATTCGGATAAAGGCTTATTACTTTTGGAAATCTTATATACGGCATGGGTGCGTAATTAAGTATTTTGAATTTCACATTATCATTTATTTCAAAATCATTATTTATTATAAAACTTATTTCGGCATTTGCAGTAGTATCGTTTCCTGCAAGGATTTCTCCTGTTACAGTAAACAAAAGAGAATCATTTTTATTAAGTTTAATATCATCAGAAAAATAAAAATATTTATTTTCTTTCAATAATTGAATGGTATCATTTCTAACAATTATATTTTCAGGTAAAATCAGGCTCGGATTATCAATTTCAATCTCCAGAGACAAACTTTCTAATCCTGAAAAAGTGATACTGTAAGAAAATTCAAACTTATCACCAACATAAGCACTAATATTCTTATCAGCAAATGCCGGTGATGATAATAAAATTAATATGAGAACTAATATTTTCATTCAATTATTTCCAACTCAGTTCTTCTGTTTTTTCTTTTATTATCTTCAGTAGTATTAGGTACTAACGGGTCGCTCTCGCCTTTTCCTTCTATTTCAAGTCTTTTTCTTTCTATTCCAAGTTCTGTAAGTTTTAATTTTACATTTTCCGCTCTTTTCAGAGATAAATCCATATTATATTTTTCATCGCCGTCGGTGTCGGTATGCCCTGTAATCTTTAGTTTCAAATTTGGATTTCTCTTAAGTATTACAGCAATATCATCTAATATGTAGTAAGATTCTTCTTTTATTTCGGCACTGTTGTAATCAAATTCTATATTCACTATTGCTTTAGTACCGACAGGATCCATCGGAGAAAACATTGATTTGTCATAATATCCCGTATCGCTCAGATATTCCATTTTTACGTCAGGAAAAGTAAGATTGAGATTCACTGTATGCAAATCTTTGCAATCAGGCGGATTATAAGTTATCTCATAATAATTATTCAAAAGTAAATAAATATCACGAAATACGTATGGAAACTCTCTGCTTGAAAGAATAAAATAATATCTTCCGCCTGAATATTCGGCAATTTCTTTTATGATTTTATCTGCGTAACCGTATGCAATAGAATAGATTGTAACATCCCTTTCGCGTGATAATAATTTTACAGAATCAGCATCTGCATTTGATTTGTTATCCTCACCATCGGTAAATGAAACTATGACTTTACGAAAACTATCGGGAACTTCTTCAAAACTTTTAATGGCATAAATCATAGCATCGTAATATGATGTACCGTCTCCGTAATTTCCATCGAGACCATCTACTGTGAAATTATCAATATATTCAGATTTTTTATCTGAAAACGGTACTTCTTTATGGATTAATCTTGAAAATTTGGTAATTGCTACCAAATCATTCTCTTTGACTGCGAATAATACCGATTTCAGAGTTTTCTGAAGATAAAGAGCTTTTTGATGAGTCATAGAAGGAGAATGGTCCAGCACAAAATGAATTGCAAATGGTTCGGCAATATCCTGTCTTATTTCTCTTATTTGAAAATCAGAAATTTCATTTTTATTGCCTTTGCAGGAATCAGTAAGTTTTATCCAGTAATCTTCAGGTCTGCCTTTCCCTGTAAAATAAGGCTTGGCAAGACCTTTTATGTAATTACCATTTGTATCGGTTACCACTGCTTTTAATGTGATTTTCTGCGGAAATTCCTTATCATCAATATGTATCAAATCAAGCAGTACAGGAAAATTTTCAGTTTTTATTATTTCATCCTGAACAAATGTACTGTCATTTTGAATTATCTTTGAAATATTTTCAGGTTTAAATGTCCTGTTGGCTGACCTGTAAATTTTTCTTTCCTGTTTTGCTTTTTCCTGTTGCTTTTCCATTTCTTCGATTTGCTTTACTATAATAGTGGCACAACCGGAAAAGAACAGAGCTAAAGCAAGAATGGATATTAAGAATATACTTTTTTTGGAAAACATAATCCGCTAATCCTCAAACAAATATCTGTCCAGCTTAAAAGTTTCTCCCAGATAATGCTTTCTTACTTCTTCATTATCTGCAATATCTTCTGCAGTACCTGAAATATAAATATTGCCGTCAATCAGAATGTAGGCTCTGTCAGTAATTGATAAAGTCTCGTGCACGTTGTGGTCGGTAATGAGAACACCGATACCTCTGTGTTTTAGCTGATAAACCATTTTCATAATATCTTCCACAGCAATCGGGTCAATTCCCGCAAACGGCTCATCAAGCAATATAAATTTCGGGTCGGCTGCAAGAGTACGGGCTATTTCAGTTCTTCTTCTTTCGCCACCTGAGAGCATATATCCCATGCTTTTCCTGATATGAGTTATATTAAAATCTTCAAGTAATATTTCAAGTTTTTCTTTTCTCTCTTTAGATGAAATTGGCTGAAGCTGAAGAATAGCTCTGATATTATTTTCAACAGTCATTTTGCGAAAGATAGAAGGCTCCTGAGGAAGGTAACTGATACCAAGACGGGACCTTTTGTACATCGCCCTGCCCGTGATATTTTTGCCTGCAAGCTTTACTATGCCGCCATTAGGCTTTATCATCCCGACTATCATATAAAATGTCGTAGTCTTGCCTGCACCGTTAGGACCAAGAAGACCAACCACCTCGCCGGGTTCTACACTTAACGAAACGCCTTTTACTACTGTTCGTTTTTTATACTTTTTAACTAAATCAATACCTTCTAATTTCAGTTCGTTTTCCATAATTTTTTAATCTCTCGGTTCTAATTTCAGTTTTAAATTTCTTTCTTTTCCTTCTCTGAGAACTTTTACGTCAATAACATCACCGGTTTTGGAATCGAGCAGATTAATAAGATAATCCTCTTCTCTGTGAATTTCATTCCCATTCATTTCCAGAATAATATCGCCAAGCTCAAAACCCTGATTTTCTGCAGGTCCGTTTCTTTTCAGCTCAAATACTACAACACCTTTTTTAAAATCAAGCCCGAGATAATTTGATAATTTTTCGTCAAGTTCTCTTATGCCCATCCCAATATAAAAATTTCTGTCGATATTTTCATGTTTTTTTAGCAATTCCATTATTTTTTTTACTCTGTTTATTGGAATTGAAAAGCCAATTCCAATACTGCCTGCTCCCTGTCTGGTCTGTGCAGTTGAAAATATGACCGTATTCATACCAATTACTTCACCTGCGGAATTAACGAGAGGTCCGCCGGAATTACCGGAACTTATTGCAGCATCAGTCTGAATCATATCCCGATACACCCTGTCTAACGGCTTATCTTTACTCAAAAAGCTTATGCCCTGATTGGAAACTACTCCTACGGTAACGGTAGGTTTGGCATTAATATCAAATAGACCGAAAGGATTTCCGAAAGCAATAGCCCATTCGCCTACAATCACATCATCGGAATCACCAAGCTCGAGATATGGCAGATTTTCTCCGTCAATTTTCAGCAGTGCCACATCAGTAACCATATCAGAACCTATAATCTCCGCTTCATACTCTTCTCCGTCAGTCATTGTAATTATTATTTCAGAGGCGTTGCCTGCTACGTGATGATTAGTAAGAATATATCCGTCGGGACTAATGATAAAGCCGGAGCCAAGCCCCTGAACTTCATATTCTCTCGTTCTCGTTCTTCCTCTGTTTCCGAAAAAATGCCTGAAAAACGGGTCATCGAAAAACGGGTCTCTGTATGCAACCTGTCTTACTTCTGTTATGTTAATTCCTACTATTGCAGGGCTGGCTTTCTTAATAGCATTTGTAATTGCATTTTCGCGAGAAGTTGATATTTTTTCATTAATATTTCGAATTTCATTGTTTTCTGCCAAATCAGAATTATCTGAAATTAATTCTTCTGTTTTTTCATTTGCGGTTTTATTATCTTCTTTATTGATAAAGTCCTGATAATCTTCAGCACCACAACTATTAAGAGAAAACAGCAACAAGACAATTACAATATTTAATGATGAATACTTCATAATTTATTCCCGTAACTTAAAACATTTTATTAATTTTGAATTATAGAAAACAAAATTAACAACGAATTAATAAATAAAATAATATAAAATGGCACTGATATTAAATATAGCATTACCCGTAAGTATAGATATGAATTTCAGCTATTTATTACCTGAATCATTCGGCAAGGATGATTTGCAGGGAAAAAGGGCATTAGTACCTTTCAGAAAAAAAGTAATTTCAGGAGTAATCATCAGTACAAAGGAAAGTGATACCATTGAGAATTTGAAATATATTTACGAAATACTTGACAGCAAACCCGTAATATCTGAAAAAATGATTGAATTTGCAAAATGGATTTCTGAATACTATATGTCTCCACTCGGAGAAACTATCAAATTATTTATGCCTCCGGGAATATCTCCCCAATCTGTAAAAAAAATTAAAATAAATGAAGGTATAAGTAACAGTCTGATTTACAGGCTAATTAAAAAAGCTCCTGTACAAGGGCAGATTTTGAAGATGCTATCTACTTCAGGAGAGGCTCTTTCGGTAAATTATATTAAGAATAAACTTGACAAACCAAGTATTACTTCTCAAATATCTGCTCTCTCAGATGCGGGATATATTGAGACTCTGGATGAATTATCTTCTTCTTCAAAAGATAAATATCAAAAGGCTGTAAAATTAGCATTCGATGATGATGCAAAGTTACTTGAAATAATTTCAGAAATTGACAAAAAAGCACCAAAACAGTCAATTTTGCTCTCTTTTATGTATCATAACCGTAAGCAAAACAAGGAAGATTTTTTGCTGGCTGATATTTGCAAAAAGCTGAGTATCAGCAACTCGGCTGCAGAAAGCCTTGAAAAAAAAGGAATTATAGAAATATATGAAAAAAAAATAGACAGAACTGAAATAATTACTGATAAATTATCAGAAAGAAATGAAATATTACTTAAACTGACTAACAGACAAAATGAAGTATTAAATGAGATAATAAAACAAATTGAATCAGATGATATTAAACCGATACTTCTTCACGGAATTACCGGCAGCGGCAAAACATTGATTTATCTGCATCTGATTGATTACGTAATCAAGAATAGCAAAAATGCTTTATTCATAGTACCCGAAATTTCGCTTACTCCACAGCTTACTGACAGATTTACAAACGCTTTTCCCGGCAAGACTACTGTATTGCACAGCAGAATGTCGAAAGGTGAGAGACACGATTCATGGTACAAAATACTGGATAATAAAATAAATATAGTAATAGGCGCAAGGTCTGCTCTTTTTGCACCTATGCAAAATCCGGGTATTATTATTGTAGATGAGGAACACGACAGGTCTTATAAGCAGGATTCGCCAAATCCCAAATACAACGCCAGAGATGCGGCAATCGTAAGAGCAAAAATTGAAAACATCCCGATTATTCTCGGTTCAGCCACCCCATCATTTGAGTCTTATTACAATGCAGAACTCAAAAGATACCGGCTTCTTGAAATTATGGAAAGAGCAGACGGAGCTAAACTGCCCAAAATTGATATTATTGATATGAAATCAGCTTTGAAAACAGGGCAGAAAATCAATAATTTTTCGCAGCTTCTTATAAATAAAATTAAAGACAGAATAGAAAAAAAAGAAGGCGTAATATTACTTCAGACCCGGCGTGGATTTTCCGCATCGCTTTTCTGTGATGTTTGCGGATATATACCTATGTGTAAAAATTGTGATATTTCAATGACTTATCATAAAAGGCACGATATATTAAAATGCCACTACTGCGGATATACCGAAAAAGCTTTTAAAGTCTGCCCGGAATGCAATAATGATGAAATACAAAGAATTGGATTCGGTACTCAAAGGATAGAAGAAGATTTATCTGAAATATTGATAAGCGAAGGCATTTCTGCAAATATTGAAAGGCTCGACCTTGATACTACATCCAAAAAAAATTCTCACAGAGAAATTCTCTCACGATTTTCAAAAGGAGAAACCGATATATTAATCGGCACTCAAATGGTAGCCAAAGGTATTGATTTCGACAGAGTTACACTTGTAGGAGTATTAAGTGCCGATATGCAGCTTTTCATTCCGGATTTCAGAGCTTACGAAAGGACTTTTTCTCTTATTACACAGGTAGCCGGCAGAGCAGGAAGGACATCCCAAAAGAAAGGTGAAGTATTTATACAGACTTACAACTCTGATAATTATGCAATAAATTTTGCACTCAAGGGAGATTACAAATCATTCTATGAAAGTGAAATACAAAGCAGAAAAGAAGCTGAATACCCACCCGTTTCGAGGTTTATTTTTATAGAATTTAAAGGAAAAAATGAAAATCTGTGTATGACACACGCCAAAATTTTCAAATCATATTTGCCTGAAGATAATCATTTTATGAAAGTATTGGGACCATCAATCCCTGCAATAGCAAGACTTAAAAATCTATACAGGAGAATAGTAATAATTAAAAACATAAAAAAATATGATAAACAAGGCAAAAAAATCCGAGAAATATTAAAAAAAGCAACAGAGCAATACAAGCAAAATTACAAAACAAATAACATAAGACTATCAATAAATATTGATTCTCAGACTTCGGGGTAGAGACTTAATAAAAACGAAGAAATCTACATAGATTAATAAAATACAATCTCCAAAAAACTCCCTTTCCTTGGAAAGCCGTAAATTAACCACCTGCAAATTTAAGGGAAAAAAATTCCCCTATTGAGGGATACTGCGAAGCAACGGAGTGGAAGTCATCAGGCTAAAGGCATATATATTATGTGTTTAACCGAACCCCGAGATAAATCTCGGGGCTAGTGAATTATTTGAGCATCCTATCCTATCCACCGCCGGCGGGGGAAATAAAGGGGGTGGGCTTCCGCAGACAAGAATGTCTGTTCTACTAAGTTATTGATTTATAGTAGGTCAGACATTCTTGTCTGACGTTAAAGAATTAAAATCTTTACTTATTAGTCAGTCCCAGGTTGAGGAGAATGAGAGACCTTTCCTCCTTTCTTAAAAGGAGGTGGCTTCACCGACTGCTTGCAGGCGGTAAAGTCGGAAGATTTTTTGATATTGGAATAATTTTATGCTCATTCAATATGCAAAACAGACTTTTTAGGGAAACTATGATTATTGACTTTCTCCTACTTTCCAAGTACAATTACTTCTTTGTGGGTATGAATATTATCGGTTTCATTGTTTTTCAACTGAAATATCAAAATATATGGAGCAGGAGGCAGTTTGTAGCCTTTATCATTTTTACCGTCCCATTTTATTATGCCGCTGCCGTGTGAATTTTCGTTATTCTTAAGTTCTCTGAGCATAGCCCCGTTTCTGTCATATATTTTAGCAGTAACCGATGCATCTCTGATTTCATAATTGTAAGTGATATAGCATTCGCTTATTCCACCCGAAACAGATGGCGAAAAGGGATTAGGTTTTATTGATATTCTTTTTTCATCATTAGTATTTTGATTTACGCTGTTTTCTATTCCGGGTGTGCCTCCACTTTCATCTGTGCAGGAAGCCCAGTTGTCGCGTTTCTCGGAATTGAGTGAAGTGGAAACTTTCTCAAGGCTTATGTTTTGAGTATTTAGCAGCGATGAATTGTGCCAGTCGTTTTGATAACGCAGAGAATCAAGAGTATTTCCTGATGAAGACTTAAGTACAATTATGTCATTTGTTTTGTTGAGTGTAATTTTTCCGTTTGTTACAAAAATATTATCCATATCTTTAATGTATGGAAAAGCATCAAATATCATTTCATCCCAACATAGAATTGCAAATGATTCAGGCTGTATGAAAAAATTGCTGTCAATTACAGCTCCTTTATCATCAAGTTTTGCTTCATCATGAATGCTGAAATCTTTCAGATTAATTTCCGAATCGCTTCTGTTATATATTTCTGCATATTCAGCATTTTTATCATCCACATCAAACATTATTTCAGAAAAAGTAAGTGCATTGGAAGAGGGTGGAAAATTAACAGTTTTTAGCAAAGTATCATTTGTTTGGTTTTTATCTTCATTGCTGTGAATAATACATTTTACATTTTGCGATCCGGTGTACTTTACTATTCCGGTATTAACGATTGCGGTATCTTTAATAAAAACATTTTCATCAAATATTTTTTCTTCATTTATCAGGCAATTCAGACTAGTTTCAAAATTCCTTTCACCGTAATTTATAATTGTTATCTGAAGATAATTATTCTTTAATTGAACATCGTCAATTCCCGCATCAAAATCAATGGGAGATATGCTGTTCCTGAATCCGGGTGTAGCACCCGAAGGATTGTTGCTCATTTTCAGATTTTCTCCGTAAGCAGGTGATTTTACACTAATTCTTTCAAATGAAATACCACGCTCACCATAGTCCATATCGTAATAAGCAGAATCATAAATAATTCCGTCTTTATTCTTTAAAGTAATAGCATCATAAGTATTATTTAATCCCGGGAAAGAAACTTTTACGATTGGAACTCCATCAGGCAAGTTTCTTATGTCATTTAATTCTTTGGGTTTTGGAGTGATAATAAGGTAAGAATACGGCTCAACGTAAAGACTGCAACTTGTGCAATTAAGCAAATCGCAAACCCGCATATCAGGAACATCGTGAGCTGTGCTGTCAGGGTTGTAAATTTCTATCCATTCAGGTTCATCGCCATCCGGTGCAGGCATAAATTCATTAATTATCAAATCTGCTTTGCAGGGCAGAATCACTAAAATAAAGAAAATCAGGATAAACAATTTCATACTAATAATATTTCAAATAATTAATAATCATAAGATACAAGTTAATAAATTTTAAAATTTTATTCAAATATCAATTAAAAAAAATTTCTTTGTAACATTTTTGCTTCTTAATAGTTACTATTTATATTAGGTTATGTTAAACAGTATTAAGGAATGTTAATGAAGTTTTTGTTTACTATATTTATTTATTTCCTTATACTTGTTTTTGAATCTGAATCTTCCAATATTTCATCAGTATGGTATTTCGGTAAAAATGCAGGTATTGATTTTAATAATACAAATTCAGAACCAACTCCGCTTTTCGGAGGGCAGATAGAATCATACGAAGGCTGTGCCAGTATTTCCGATGAATCCGGTAATTTATTGTTCTATACTAATGGTCAGCATATCTGGGACAGAGAGCATACAAAATTAAATCCAAACAGAATAATCGGAAATCCAAGTTCTACAATGACGGCACTTGTTCCTGTTCCTGATAATGACTCTATTTACTATGCCCTTACTGTTGATTATGCCGGTAATTATGGCTTGCCGAGAGGATTTACCTGTACACATCTGAATATAAATTTGCGAGGTGGCAAAGGCGGTATTTCATGGCAGCAGGATACGATAGCAAATGAGTTTTTAACTGAAAAAATGGCAATTACAAAGCACGCAAATGGCAGAGATTACTGGATTGTATTGCACGAGATTAATAATAATATTTTTCGTTCATATCTGCTTACTCCCGATGGGATTGATTCTGCTTATGTTTCTTCATCGGCAGGCAGTATTCATAAATTTAATGATGATGACAGAACTGATGCCATAGGATATATGAAAATATCCCAACAGGGAACAAAACTTGCTCTTGTTAAGCACGAAGATTATAATCTGGAATTATTCGATTTTGATGCTTCTACGGGCAAAGTAACAAATGCAGAATCATTTTACATTCCTGATAAAGATGATGTTTATACTGTTTACGGTGTCGAATTTTCACCAAACGGTAAAAAACTTTATGCTTCTATTCATAAAGTTTTCTGGGTAACTGACCCCGATAAACCAAGGCAGGGATATTCTTACATTTATCAGTGGGATGTAAGCAATTCAAATGCAGATTCAATCAGAAATTCAAAGAAACTTGTTTATGAATATGCCAATCCTGATAAGGATATTGGAACATTTAAAGCAATGCAAATAGCTCCTGATAAAAAAATATATATAGCAAGAACTGATGTCTCTCATCTTGCTGTAATCGCTGAGCCTGACAATGATGCAGACTCCTGCGATTTTCAATTAAAAGGGTTTTATCTTGAAGAAATGGTCTGCAATTCAGGGCTGCCCAATCTTATAAGTGGAATGGTTTTTCCTCTTCCGAAATTAGATTACCAAACTCCGGTATTTGCTGATGATATTAATTGTCCCGAAAGCATTATTGAAAGAGAATTTAAAATTTATAATTATGGTACTAAACCGGTGATTTTTAAATTTGACAGCGTTAAATTTGACAGCGATAAATTCAAAATTGATGAAATAATTGGAAATTCTGTTCTTGATTTTCGGGATTCAATATCCGTAAGAATTTCATTTCATCCCGGTAATGATGATTCCGGAATTTACAGAGATACATTTTATCTGATTCATAACGATTCTGTTTTTATAGATGAAAATCCAATTCCTGTGGAATTTGTTGTAAATTTAAGTAATATTCAAACAGAATTTTACGATACCGATAATGATTTAATAATTGATACACTTGATTTTGGTTGTATTTCTGCAGGAGATACTACGGGCATTGATATAATGATAGAAAACCTTTCAGATATTGATATTAATATCTCTGAAATAATGATTAATTCAGATACTTTTGCTGCAAGTATTCAGGATTCACTTATATCACAGGTTGATATGTCTGAAATGAATATTATTTTTACGCCGGAAAATAAAGGTTATTATAATGCCGAATTGTATCTTTTTACGGAAGAATGTACATTGCCTGTTGATACGCTCTATTTGAAAGGTGAAGCAGAGAATGATTATGTTTTAAATATATCGGATTTGGATTTCGGTAATATTCCTGAATGTGAAATTAAAACCGATACTATAATATTTTCTAACATATCCAAAAAAACTATTTCAATTACGGATATTAATAAAAAATCTGAAGTTGGTGCATTTGAGATTCTTAACAGCAATTTTCCTGTTCAAATAATCCCTCAGGACAAATATTTCATTGAAATATTATACAACCCTGCAATAAAAGGCAGAAAGGACAGCAATCTTATTTATATCGAAACTGATTTAAAAAATAATTACAGAGATTCTGTTTATGTTTTCGGAGAATCAGATACAATCAATCTGCAATATGAGAAAGTTGTTGATTTGGGAGATGTTTTTGCCGGGCAGGATATTTCGCATAATATCAGGATTGTTAATAATGGAAAACTGATGAGGTTTGTGTCAGAATTGGAATACAGCAGTGAAATCAGCACTGATATTAATCAAATTGAAATGCAGGAAAAAGATACTTCATATATTCCAATTAATTTTAATTCTTCATCACCGGGAAAATATGATGATACAATGAGGATAATAATTTCAGAACCTTGCAGAGATACTCTTAAAATTGCCGTAAAGGCAAATGTGATTAATGCAATGCTTTCGGTACCGGAATTTGTGGATTTCGGGGATGTCAGTTTTTGCAATAATTCTCCCAAAAATCTTGCAATTATTAATGAAGGAAATACAGATATTCAAATTGACAGCATTTTTAAAAACAGCAACGACTTTCTGATTGATAATATCGTTACACCTCTTATTTTATCAGATACTCAGGGATTTTCATTTGATGTGTTTTTCCTGTATGATTCTGCAAAAGATGGAATTAACTCTGACAGCATTACTGTAATTTATTCATGATACTCTATACATTCCTGTAACTGCCAATAAATATTCAGTTAATGTTCAATACCAAAATAATATTACTTTAGAAAAAAATGAAATTACAAACGAATTGAGATTTGATATTGATTTTTTCAATCAATCAGAAAATGATATTTTTATTGAAAATATTGATTTATCTGAAGAATTTATAATTACGGATGGTTTTAGTTCAATCAATGCAGGCGAATCAGAAATTCTCGAACTTGATTATATAACACAAAAAGTCGGGCAAGCATCCTTTATCGCTGAAATTACTTTTTCTGATAATGTTTGCTTGAAGAAAGATACTATTATAATCAATACAAATGATTATGCAGATATATTTTTTGAGATAGAAAATGCAACCGGAGATATTGGTTCAAATAATTTTAAAATACCTGTAATTGCTTATCATCAATATCCCGGAATCATTTTAAACGACATTGATTATGAAATAACAATGAGTGTTCCGTCAGATTTTTTCGATTTTAAGGGTATTTCAGGCAATGCTACGTTAATTCAACATAATTATATTGATTTGGAGCAATATATTACTATAGTAGGCAATATTGATGAATTGAATGAATTACCCGAAAATGTATTCTTTATCAATGGTACATTGCTGCTTACACCTGAAGATTCGGTACTGTTGGAATTTAATGATATGTATTTAGGTGAGATTTATAACCCAATCGGTTTGGATA
>CAZIXJ010000004.1:0-22641 GCA_964542835.1 uncultured Hyphomicrobiales bacterium | reverse complement strand
TTCATTTTGACTACCGTTTTATAATACTTCTGGAGCTAATGATACTATTTTCATATAATTATATTCTCTGAGTTCTCTTGCAACGGGACCAAAGATACGTGTACCTCTTGGCTCGCCTTTGTCATTTAATATTACAGCAGCATTTTCATCAAACCTAATGTAAGATCCGTCTCTTCTTTTTACTTCTTTTCGGGTTCTTACAATCACAGCTCTTACTACCTGACCTTTCTTTACGCCTGCATTCGGAAGAGCTGCTTTTACGGTTACCACTACAAGATCTCCTACTGAAGCGTATTTTTTGCCATGCCCACCGAGGACACGGATTATTCTTACTTTTCTAGCTCCTGAATTATCTGCTACTACTAGATTACTCTCTTCTCTAACCATTTTAAAAATCCTTTAAGATTATTTAGCACGCTCTACAACTTCTACTAATTCCCAACGCTTTCTGGCACTCATGGGTCTGCATTCTCTAATTTTTACCGTATCACCGATATTACAGTCATTATTTGCATCGTGAGCCATAAAACTATTTGTACGCTTGTAATACTTTTTGTACAAAGGATGAGCAATTTGCCTTTCCACAGCTACAATAATAGTCTTGTCAGCTTTATTAGACTTCACTCTGCCGATGAAAATCCTTTTATAAGGATCTTTTTTCACTTCTTCCTGCACTTCAGTAGTTTCTTCCTGAGGAGCTTCCTCTACGGGAGTTTCTACTTCAGCAGTTTCAGTATTTTCCATGTTATTTAATTTATTATCATCCATTGCTTCACTCATTTATTAATTTGCTTGATTTCTTTCTTTAAGAATAGTTTTAATCCTGGCAATATCCTTCTTCAGAATACTCAAATATGCGGTATCCTGTAACTGCTTCAAAGCATGCTGAAACTGCTGCTTTGCTAATGTCTCATTGGATTCCTCGAGTAAATTTTCGAGTTCCGTATCAGTCAATTCTCTTAAATCTGATGATTTACGTGGTTTCATTATAAGTCAAATCAATACGTGAAACAAATTTAGTTTTAATAGGCAATTTGTGAGAAGCCAGTCTTAATGCTTCCTGTGCAGCCTCGCGGCTTACGCCGTCCACTTCAAACATTATTCTGCCGGGTCTTACTACTGCCACCCATCCTTCAGGGCTACCTTTACCTTTACCCATTCTCACTTCAAGTGGCTTTTTAGTATAAGGCTTATCAGGAAATATTCTTATCCAGACTTTACCATCACGTTTAAGAAATCTGTTGATTGCAATACGTGCCGATTCTATCTGTCTGTTTGTAATCCAGGCCGGCTCCATTGCTTTCAGTCCGTATGAACCGAATGTAACGAGAGAGCCTTTATAGGATTTACCCGTCATCCTTCCTCTGAAGGTTTTACGTCTTTTTACTCTTTTAGGTGATAACATAACTTCTACCGTTTATTTTAATTTTTTACACTTCAAATTTTTCACCTTTGCAAATCCACACTTTTACTCCTATCAGTCCATAGATAGTCTGTGCGGTTGCAGTGCCGTAATCAATATCAGCTCTCAAAGTATGAAGAGGTATTCTGCCCTCTTTATACTGCTCGGTGCGAGCCATCTCAGCGCCTCCAAGCCTGCCGGCAGTCATAATTCTAATACCGACTGCTCCCATCCTCATAGTAGAAGATACCGACTGCTTCATAGCTCTTCTGAAAGATATTCTGCCCTCCAGTTGCTGGGCAACATTTTCTGCTACAAGCAAAGCATCAAGCTCAGGTCTTTTTACTTCACTTATTAATATCTTTACTGACTTTCCAGTTACTTTTTTTAATTCTTCTTCCAACTGAGTAATATCTTTACCTGAACGACCAATAATTACACCGGGCCTGGAAGTATTGACAGTAATCCTCAATTGCTTTGCATTTCTCTCAATAATTATCCGCGCTATTCCGGCTTTTTTCTTACGCTTTCTTATATATTCTCTTACTTTAAGGTCTTCAGCTAATTTGAATGCTTTGTTCTTTTCATCGAACCAGTTGGCATCCCATTCTCTGTTAATACCTAATCTCATACCGATAGGATTTGTTTTTTGTCCCAAAGTAAAACTCCTTAAAGTTTAATAATTATTCTACAATTTCTTCTTGTTCAGGTTCTTGTGGCGACTCTACTATTATCGTAAGATGATTCGATCTCTTTCTTATTCTGAAAGCCCTTCCCATTGGAGCAGGCTGAATCCTCTTCATCGTAGGTCCCTGATTTACAAACGCTTCTTTTACAGTTACATCTTCAAGATTGAAATTAAGCTCTTCATTGTCATGCTTTAATTCCAAATTGGCAATAGCAGACTTTAATACCATCTCAGCATCTTTTGCAGCCATTTTATTCTGGAAGCGCAACACATTCAATGCATCTTCGAACGACTTGCCTCTAATCAAATCTATTACCAGTCGCATTTTTCTCGGCGATGATCTTATGTATTTTTTTAGTGCCTTTGCTTGCATCTTAATAACTCCAACTTATTTGTTAACTTTTCCTGTGACCACTATGGCCTCTGTATATTCTGGTCGGGGAAAATTCACCTAATTTATGCCCTACCATATTTTCCGTAATAAATATCGGAATAAAGTTTTTGCCATTATGAACCGCTACCGTATGCCCAACGAAATCAGGTGTAATCATTGACGCTCTGGACCAAGTCTTGACTACCTGCTTTTTGTTATTATCATTAAGCTTGTCAATTTTTCTTTGTAATTTATAATGTACAAAAACACCTTTTTTAAGTGATCGAGACATAATCTAAACCTTAATATTATTTTTTATTTCTCTTTCTTACAATCAACTTATTAGAAGCCTTTTTCTTCTTACGGGTCTTAAGCCCTTTGGCATATACGCCCGTAGGAGAAACCGGATGCTGACGACCTCCACCTGATTTTGAATTTCCTTCGCCACCACCCATCGGGTGATCCACAGGATTAAGATGCATTGCTCTTGTTACCGGTTTTCTGCCAAGCCATCGGCTTCTTCCCGCTTTGCCAAGAACTATATTTTCATGGTCAGTATTGCTTACCACTCCAAGAGTAGCATAGCAATTAGCAGGAACCATTCTGTATTCACCTGATGGCAATTTCAATGTAGCATATTTCTTATCGCATGCCACAAGCTGTATTGCAGTACCCGCACTTCTACCCATCTGAGCACCTTTGCCGGGCTTCAGCTCTACATTATGTACATACAAACCGACAGGTATTTTATTTAGCGGAAGAGCGTTACCATCATTATATTCTGCATCAGGACCGGCAACTATTCGGTCGCCTACCTTAATTTTATCAGGTGCTATAATATATCTGTATTCGCCATCATCATATTTTACAAGTGCAATTCTGGCACTTCTGTTAGGATCGTACTCGATAGTCTCCACCGTACAGAATATCCCGATTTTATTACGCTTAAAGTCAATAATTCTGTATCTTCTTTTATGTCCACCACTACGCCTTCTTGAAGTAATCCTGCCCTGACTGTTTCTGCCGGCAGTTTTTTTCATCGAAGACAACAAAGGCTTATAAGGCTTATCAGTAGTAATATCTTCGAAAGTATCTACTGAGTACCTTCTCGTGCCGGGTGTCATTGGTTTTAAGAATCTTAGTCCCATTTTAATTAACTCTTAAATTATTATTATCAATATTACTCATTTCCGCCAACGCCAGATACAATTTCAATCGAGTGTCCTTCTTTCAGCGTTACGTATGCTTTTTTAATATTTCTTGTAGTACCACGCATATAGCCTCTTCTGGTAAGTCTGAATTTTCTCTTACCTTTTCTGTTAAGAGTTCTGATGCTGGCTATTTCCACTTCAAACATCTCTTCAATAGCTTTTTTTATTTCAATCTTGTTAGCCTTCGGATGAACCTCAAAGACGTACTGCCCCTGCTCCTGCAGGTCCATTGCCTTTTCTGTTATTAGAGGTCTTTTTATCACTTGATTCATTTTCTTACCGAACTTTAATTATTAATAGTACTGTTCAAATATTCTGCCGCACCCTTAAAAAGAAGGATTTTTTTATGATTCAGAATATCATAAGTAGAAATTTTATCTATCAGTTGAACTGAAACTTTAGGTATATTTCTTGTTGAGTAAAAAAGTTTTTCATTAGGTTCACTCAAAAGCACTAAAGTTTTTTCATTTTCAAGATCCAGATTTTTAAATACCTGCACCATATTTTTAGTTTTATACTCATCAAAACTAAAATCATCTACTACTTTTAGATTATCTTCAGCTATTCTAAGAGAAAATGCTGAATTTCTTGCTAACCGGCGCACTTTTTTTGTCAGTTTTACAGTATATTTGTGTGGTTTTGGACCGTGAATAGTACCACCACCGACCCATAAAGGAGATCTGATAGAGCCTGCACGTGCAGTACCGCGGCCTTTCTGCCTCCAAGGCTTTCTGCCACCGCCGGATACTTCAGATCTGTTCTTGGCTTTGGCAGTGCCTTGCCTTTTATTAGCAAGGTGAGCAACTATTGCCTGATGCATTACATGCTCTCTTGGCTCAATACCAAATATTTCATCATTCAAATCAATCTGACCAATGCTATCGCCGTCTTTATTATAAAGTTCTACCTGCATTTTCTTGTCCTACTTTTCTATCTCTAATAATGAATTCTGTGCCCCCGGCACGCTACCTTTAATTAAAATCAGATTCTGATCAGCAATAATATCTACCACTTCAAGATTCTTGATAGTTACTCTCTGACCACCCATTCTGCCACCCATTTTCATACCTTTCATTACTTTGGAAGGATAAGAAGACTGACCGATTGAGCCGGGATGTCTTTGTCTGTCTTTCTGACCGTGTGTTTGCATACCCACACCGCCAAAATTATGCCTTTTCATTACACCCTGGAACCCACGTCCTTTCGATGTACCTGATACTCTCACCATATCGCCCGGAGTAAACTCCTGTACTGTAATTTTATCCCCGACTTTATATTCTGAATCAGGATTTCTAAATTCTTTCAAATGCCGCAATGCTTCAGTGCCGGCTTTGTCAAACAGCCCTTTAAGAGGTTTGCTGATTTTATATTTATCAGCTTCTTCATATCCAAGCTGTACTGCACTATAGCCATCCGTTTCTGCATTCCTAACAGTAGTTACGTAGCAGGGTCCGGCTTCGACTACCGTACAAGGCACTCTTTCACCATTATCTGTATAAACACTTGTCATTCCGACTTTTTTTCCCAATAAAGCAGATCTCATTTTCTTTCCTCGTTAGACTTTTACTTCTACATCTACGCCGGCAGGCAATTCCAATTTCATCAGTGCATCCACAGTCTTTTGTGAAGTACTGAATATATCAACCAATCTCTTATGTATTTTTTGCTCAAACTGTTCACGCGACTTCTTGTCCACGTGAGGTGAACGATTGACCGTATAGACTGATCTTTTCGTCGGCAGCGGAATGGGACCGCTTATTACAGCCCCAGTCTGCATTACCGTACGTACTATCTTTTCGGCTGACTTATCTATTATCTTATGGTCGTATGATTTTAGCTTTATTCTAATTTTTTGTGTAGCCACGATTTTCCTCAATAATTATTACGCTTAATCAAGCCTGAAAATTATTCATGAATTTTTGTTACGATTCCGGCACCTACTGTACGGCCACCTTCGCGAATCGCAAAGTTCAAACCTTCTTCCATCGCTACCGGCGTAATAAGCTCAATACTAATCGCATCAAGGTTATCGCCCGGCATTACCATTTCCACATCTGCAGGCAAAGTAAGTGTACCTGTTACGTCAGTTGTACGGAAATAGAACTGAGGTCTGTAACCACTGAAAAATGGTGTATGTCGCCCGCCTTCTTCTTTTTTCAATACATATACCTGTGCATCAAATTTATGATGTGGTGTGATTGATCCCGGCTTTGCTAATACCATACCTCTTTCAAGTTCATTTTTATCTACACCGCGAAGAAGTAGCCCTACGTTATCACCTGCCTGACCTTCGTCAAGAAGTTTACGGAACATTTCTACGCCGGTACATGTTGTTTTCTTATGAAGACCAAATCCTACGATTTCAATCTCTTCGTTTACTTTTACGATACCTCTTTCAATCCTTCCCGTACCTACAGTTCCACGACCTGTAATTGAGAACACGTCTTCCACAGGCATTAGGAATGGTTTGTCAGTATCACGCTCAGGAGTCGGTATATAGTCATCAACAGCTTCCATTAACTTGTAAACACACTGCAAATCAGGATGCTCTGTATCAGGACTGTCTGAAGATACTACTTCAAGTGCTTTAAGTGCTGAACCCGGTATTATCGGTATTTCATCACCAGGGAACTTATAATCATCCAGAAGTTCACGAAGCTCCATTTCTACTAATTCGAGTAATTCTTCATCAGCAATATCCACTTTATTCATAAATACCACCATACGAGGCACGCCTACCTGACGAGCAAGAAGAATGTGTTCGCGAGTCTGTGGCATTGGTCCGTCTGTAGCAGCACATACAAGAATAGCTCCATCCATCTGGGCTGCACCTGTAATCATATTTTTTACGTAGTCTGCGTGACCCGGACAATCTACGTGAGCGTAGTGTCTGTTTTCTGTCTGATATTCTACGTGTGCTGTCGCTATTGTAATACCACGTTCTTTTTCTTCAGGTGCATTATCAATTGAATCGAATGAACGAAACTCACCTGATGAGTATTTAAGCATCAATCCGCCGGTAATAGCTGCTGTTAATGTAGTTTTTCCATGGTCAACGTGACCGATTGTACCAATATTAACATGTGGTTTGGATCTGTCAAATTTCTCTTTAGCCATTTTAAAACCGCTCCTTTAATAAAATAATTTATTAAGAAAAAATTTATTATCTTTTTTTATTTAATTAGAAATCTCATAATGTGAAAAAGTCATCGTATAAACTGCCCGACCCTGACTTATAGATCGTAATTTTGTTACATAACCGAACATTTCCGAAAGTGGGGCTGTAGCTTTAATCACTTGCATTTGCCCTTTTGTATCTATACCATCCACTTTTCCTCTTCGTGCATTCAAATCAGCTATTACATCACCTACGTGCTGCTCCGGCGAAATCACTTCCACCCGGAAAACAGGCTCCAGCAAGTGTGTGCCGGCAGCTCTGCTGGCATCTTTTACTGCTATTGATGAAGCTATCTGAAGACCAAGTTCAGTTGTAACATCAGGTATTATTTCCGCTTCCTTTATTCTTATCTCCACATCTATCATCGGATAGCCCTGAGGTCCTACCTGTGCTGCTTCCTTTACTCCTTTCTCAATGTAATAAGCCAATTCTTTCTGTACTTCCTTGCCAAGCTCATTTATTACATTTACTCCCTGATTCCTCGCAGCAGGCTTCAATTCAATTTTTACCTTTCCGTATTGGTTCTTACCTGATATCTGATTATCAAATATACTTTCCTGCATACAATCCTGTTTAATAGTCTCCCTGTAAGCTACCTGAGGCTTTCCTACTCTCGCCGCCACATTAAATTCTTTAAGAATTCTGTCCACGATAATTTCGAGATGCAGCTCTCCGACTCCACTAATAATATTCTGTCCGCTTTCTTCATCTACTTTATAATGAAAAGTAGGGTCTTCTTCTGCCAGCTTTTCAAGCACTTTATTCAGCTTATCCTGTTCGGCAACTGTTTTGGCTTCAATAGCCTGCCTTATCACAGGCTGGGCAAATCTTATCTTTTCATAAATCAACGGGCTTTTGGAATCGCAAAGCGTATCACCGGTACCTGTAAATCTCAGGCTTGGTATTGCTACTATTTCCCCTGCTCCCGCCTGCTGAATTTCTTTTCTTTTATTAGAAAAGATTTTCATTATCTTAAGAATTTTTTCCTGCTTACCGGAGCCGGGATTTAATACCGACTGACCGACTTTCAAAACGCCGGAATAAATTCTTAAAAATGTAAGTTTACCTACATAGGGATCAGTTAAAATTTTGAAAGCAAGAGCTGAGAACTTTTCGTTGTCATCAGGCTTTCTGCTGAGTCTTTTTTCTTTGTTATTAACATCAAAGCCATCCAAATATCTGACGTCCAGCGGCGAAGGAAGATAATCTATGACCGCATTCAGGAGGGGTTGGACACCAATATTTTTAAGCGAAGAGCCACACATTACCGGAAGTATTTTCAAATCAAGAACGCCTTTTCTTAAAGCTTCATTTATTTCCTGACTTGCAAGAGTTTCACCATCCAGATATTTGGAAAGCAACTCATCATCCAGCTCAGCAACAGATTCCAGCATACCGCTTCTCAATTCTTCAGCTTTATCAATGTAATCTTCGGGAATATCCTTTTCTTCAATATTCAAACCGAATGAATCAACATCAAAATATAAAGCCTTCATTGATATCAAATCAATTATGCCTTCGAACCTGTCCTCTTCACCTATGGGGATTTGAATGGGAACGGGATTTGCATCGAATTTTTCCTGAATCATTTTCACAACCCGATAAAAATCTGCTCCAATTCTGTCCATCTTATTTACATAGGCAATTCGGGGAACTTTGTATTCATCTGCCTGATGCCATACAGTTTCTGTCTGAGGCTCTACTCCGCCTACCGCACAAAAAACTCCAACGGCTCCGTCCAGTACTCTTAGCGACCTCTGAACTTCTGCCGTAAAATCCACATGCCCGGGAGTATCAACGATATTAATCTGATAATCTTTCCAGACAGTAGAAGTGGCTGCAGACATTATAGTAATGCCTCGGTCCCTTTCCTGCTCCATGTAATCCATAAAAGCGGTCCCTTCATCTACCTCGCCTATCTTATGCAGATAGCCCGAGTAAAATAACATGCGTTCTGTCGTAGTGGTTTTTCCGGCATCAATATGAGCCATTATTCCAATATTTCTTAACTTCGACTTAGCATTTTCCGGGGACATTTTAACAAGATCTTTTAATTAATTGACAAAGAACAATTTATTATAAAATTTATTACCATTTAAAATGTGCAAAAGCCTTATTGGCTTCAGCCATTCTGTGTGTATCATCTCTTTTTTTGATAGAAGAGCCTTCGCCTTTTGCAGCAGCCATAAATTCAGCCGCAAGCCTTGCAGCCATAGACTTATCTCTTCTTGATTTAGCATAAGTCTTAATCCATCTAATAGCAAGAGCTACTCTTCTGTCTTCTCTTACCTCCACAGGCACCTGATAAGTAGCACCACCAACACGTCTTGAGCGAACCTCAAGCACAGGGGCTACATTAGAGAGAGCCTTTCTGAAAATATCAAGAGGATTTTCTTTGGTTTTTTCAGCAATTATATCAAAGGACTTATAAATAAGTTTATAAGAAGTAGTTTTTTTACCATCCTCCATTATATTATTTACAAATCTCGATACGAGCCGGTCATTGTAAATAGGATCTGCCAAAATTTCTCTCTTATCTGCTCTTCTTTTTCTCATTTCAATTTATCTCTGAATTTAGATTTTATAATTATTTACTTATTTAGTAGTTTTAGGCTTTTTAGTACCGTATTTCGACCTGCCCTGATTTCTGCCTTCCACTCCCTGAGTATCGGCTGCACCTCTTACGATGTGATATCTTACACCGGGCAAATCTTTTACTCTTCCGCCTCTTACATAAACAATTGAGTGCTCCTGCAGATTATGCCCTTCACCGGGGATATAAGCTGTTACCTCAAAACCCGAAGTCAATCTTACACGCGCTACCTTACGCAATGCAGAATTTGGCTTCTTAGGGGTCGTAGTATAAACCCTTGTGCAAACTCCTCTTCTCTGCGGGCAGTTTACCAATGCTGCAGATTTACTCTTTTTCTTAATTACCTTTCTGCCTTTTCTAACTAACTGACTTAAAGTTGGCACTTTACACTCCAAAAATAAATATTAATTTAGCACTCCTTTATTACAGAGCTTACAAAAATAATAAAAATATTTTTTACTACCAAATAAAAAAATACTTTTTTGATATTTAATTGCAAATAATTATTGCATTTACAATTACTATCAGTATCTATGCGGTTTGTATAATTTTAAAACTATAAAAAAAAAAGCTGCCCGTAAAAGCAGCTCTTCTTATAGATGAGCCACCTGTCGGATTCGAACCAACGACCTGCTGATTACAAATCAGCTGCTCTAGCCAACTGAGCTAAGGTGGCAATATTTTGTCAGAACAATTTCGTCATCAAACGAGATACAAAAATAAATGTTTTCTAAATTCTGTGCAAGTCTTTTTTTTATTTTTTTAATTTTTTTCTAAAAAAAGTTTTTCTTCAATAATTTCGCACCAAATATGACCGATTAAAATATGAGATTCCTGTATTCTTGCCGTTATATCGGATGGTACTGTTACAGAATAATCACAAATATCCTGTAATTTTCCGCCCTCTCCTCCAAGCAGGCAAACTGATTTCATTTGTTTTGACTTTGCTTCCTGCACAGCTTCAATTACATTTTGAGAATTTCCGCTCGTAGAAATACCTATCAGAATATCCCCTTCATTTCCGAGTGCTTCTACCTGACGGGAAAATATTTTATCGAAACCATAATCATTACCTCCGGCAGTCAGAGCCGATGAATCTACACTCAGTGCAATAGCAGGCAATGCCTTTCTCTCTACGCTGCTTCTGTATCTTATCACAAGTTCGGCGGCAATATGCTGGCTGTCTGCGGCACTGCCTCCATTACCGCATAACAATACTTTATTTCCTCTCTTGAAAGTATCTGCAAGCATAATGCCGGTAAACTCAATATCACCAATACAGTTTTTCAAAAGATTTTGCTTGGTTGCTATACTTGCTATTATTGCGTTCTCTATTAAATTCTTCATTTTTTGCCGACTTTGTCTGAATAATGAGTATATTTTTTAATAATTCTTTCCATTTCAAGTGGTCTTTTGCTTCCTATTAATATTTTTTTGCCGGTTTTCATGATAATATGAAAACCCATATTTCCACCCATATTATAGGCTTTACTATTCTTCCCCCATCTTATTCCCCAACCGCCATATTCTCTTATCGGTTTGTAATTTCCGGCATACATTCTCTCTATTTCATCAAAACTGAAATATTTTTCTTTAAGAAAAAACGGTTTGATTCTGACAGAAATACCATCTGTATAGATTTTTGTAATCATTTCTGTCTTTTGCATCAAAAAAATCAGACCAATTGGTATAAAACTAAGCAAAACCAAAGTAGTGGACGAAACAGGATTATTACCAAAAGGTATTTTCAATATCTGCTGCTGAAAAATCCCGTAAAAGCAAATCAGGAATAAAATTATCGGCACTGCAATAAATATTTTCCTGTTAAAAGGCTGTTCTTCTATAAATAAAAATCTCTTATCCATAATAATTTATATAAAAAAATTACATTTTAATAGCTATCCATTTTGAATCTTTTTTAAAAAATCATTATACAAAGTTTTTGTCAAAATAACATTAGTATAATTTCTTTATTCTTTCCCAACGTCCTTTTTTTGCTTCTGAACATAACTTATCAATATCTTCCTGATTAGCAATAGAATCAGAAGTCAATTCTTCATATCTCAAATAATCCAATAAAGATTGGATCCTTGCAGAAGACATTTTAGCAGGAATTTTTACTAAAATTTCATTATCAAATCTTTCAACAACCATAATATTTCCATTCAATTATTAATAGCCTGTATTAACACACTAAAAAATCTAATTTAAAGAATAATTTTAAAATAACTATAAAATACTACTCAAGAATATCAAATAATTTTTCAAGTTTCGGAGTTAGAATTATCTCTGTTCTTCTGTTAGCAGCTCTTGCTTCGTCAGTATCCGCATCCTCCACAGGAAAATAGTAACTTCTGCCTGAAGCAATTACTCTTTTAGGGTTCAATCCGCCGTCTTCAGTCAGGTATCTCACTACTTCGGTAGCTCTCAAAACCGACAAATCCCAGTTATCTTTGAATCTTCCGCCCGTTCTGATTTGCTGGTCGTCTGTATGACCTTCCACAAGAATATCAATATCAGGCTGAGTCTGAAGAACTTTGGCAAGCTCCACGAGAGCTTCCTGACCTTTTTTATCAATATTTGTGCTTCCAACATCAAAAAGCAGCTTATTTGATAAAGATACATAAACTTTTCCGTCTTTTACTGAAATTGATAAATCGCTGCCTTCAAATCCGAGAAGAGCTTTTTGCACTGTTTCTCTTAATTGCTGAACTATTCTGTTTCTTTCTTCGAGTTTAGCCCTTATTTCTGCCAGATTGGCTTCTCTTTCGGCTATATCTTTCTGAAGAGACTCCAGCTTTTCAATCATAGAAAGCGAACCTTCAGTAGAGCTTTCCTTTAGCTGTTCGTATCTGTCTTCCAATAGTTGCATTTCTCTTTTCAGATTTTGAATTTCTAAATTCTGCTCAAGAATAAGATTATTCTTGGAAGTAATTACATTCTGAAGAGAATCTGAAGTGCTAACCCATCTGTCTTTTTCGGCAACCATTGCATCATATTTTTTGGTAGAAACGCAGGAAGTAAATAAAACAGAAACAGCGAGGAAAAGAAATATCATCTTTTTCATAATGCAAAATCCTTATTTATTATCATAGTAATCTTTCAGTTCATTTAATTTAGTTTTTTCCCAAAGAGGAATATTGTCAAAATATGATGCTCTGCCTATCATATGAGCTGCTACGGGAGCGGTAAAAAGCAAAAATATAATCACTGCCAGAGCAAGAGTAATAGTGCCCACATTTCCGAAAAAAAGTGCAGCTCCTATCAATACTGAACCTACGCCGAGAGTGGTAGCCTTAGTTGTAGCAGACATTCTCAGATACAAATCATGGAGTTTAAGCAAACCAATTGCAGAAATAAAAATAAAAGAACTCCCGAGCAAAATAAAAAATCCAATTATATAATCCATCATTTTTTGCTTCTCCTTTCAAGATAATACGCAAAAGCAATAGTGCCGAGAAAAGCCAGCAAGGCTATTACAATACCGACGTCCATTATAGTCGTTTTATTTATCAGCATACTGTAAACTCCAATAAAGGCTATTGCAGATGTAGTAATAAGGTCAAGTGCAACTACTCTGTCCTCAAGGCTCGGACCGATATAAAGCCGTATTGCCATTAGGATAAATGACAAAGTAATCAGCACTATTGAAATATTCATTGCTATTTCCAGAAAAGTCATCTTGTAAGCTCCAGTATTTTTTTCTCAAGACCATTTGCTATTTCCTTTTTAAAATCTTCCGGGTCATTTACGTACATCGAATGAACAAAAAGGTATTTTTTATCCTCAGACAAATCAATACTTAAAGTACCGGGTGTAAGAGTAATGAGATTAGCAAGCATAGTAATTTCAAGGTCAGTTTCGCATTGCAGCGGATAAGCTATTATCGCAGGACTCATCTTATCTTCGGGGGTGAGAATATCATAAGCCACCATCAGATTGGCTTTTATCAGTTCTTTAAGAAAATACAAAATGAAAATAATTGTTTTGGGAATTCTGCTGAAATATTTGCTTTTCGGATAAGCGCCCCTTGCTATATAAAGCACAACAAATGCAATTATCAAGCCCTCCAGAAATGCCTGATAAGTAGCGTTTCTCGTAAGCAGTACCCATGCAAAAGCAAGCAATATATTTATTATTAATAATATCATTGATTACCTCCCAGCACTGCATTAATATAAACTGAAGGATTTTTTAACTGCTCTGCTGCATAAGTTGCAAATTCAAAAACGGGGTCAACAGCAAAACTTATAAAAAGCGTAATACTCGCCAGATAAACAATTGGTGCTATCAGCAAATATTTTTTTCCGGTTGTGAGCATTTTAAAATTATTTCTATTCTGATATTTCTCAGGATCATCCTTCCAGAAAACCTGTGTCCAGATTTTAGTCATACTGAATAAAGTAAGCAATCCTACAAATAATGACAACCCGATAATAAAATACTGCTCTATGGAAAATCCGGCTTTTGTAAGAATGAATTTAGCCCAGAAACCTGATAATGGCGGCACACCGGCAAGAGAAAATGCCGATATTATGAAAAGCAAACCCAGAAAAGGATACAACTTATATAAGCCACCGAGTTTCTCCAGCTCATACGAGCCTTTTATAATTTTTGTAACTCCACTGATTATGAAAAGATTAGTCTTTACAATCATATGGTGAACTATGTAAAAAACGCCTCCGGCAATCGCCAGCGGAGAAAACAGAGCCAGAGCCATTATCATATATCCTACCTGACTTACGATATGAAATGACAGAATCCTTCTGAAGTCATTCTGAGCAATAGGTCCAAGCACTCCAATCAGCATAGTAAGTCCTGAAAGAATAAGTAAAACCGTATGCGTAAATTCCACATCCTGTATAAAAATCAAAGTAAATACTCTGAATAATACATAAACTCCGACTTTCGTGAGAAGTCCCGCAAGCAGAGCCGTAATTGGAGAGGGAGGAGTATGATATGAAGCCGGCAACCAGAAAAAGAGAGGAAATATTGCTGATTTAATGCCAAATGCAACCAGGAAAAGCATTGATACTACATTTATCATACCTGTATCAGGCAATTTACTGATTTTAAGTGCAAGGTCTGCCATATTCAAAGTACCGGTAATACCGAACAGCATACCCGTAGCACTTAGAAATATTGCAGAAGAAATAAGATTAATCACAACGTATTTCAAGGCACCTTCGAGCTGTGCCTTCTTTCCGCCAAGAGACATCAGCACAAACGAACTGATGAGCATTACCTCAAACCAGACAAAAAGATTAAAAATATCACCCGTAAGGAAAGAACCATATATCCCAAGCATCAAAATCTGAGTAATAGGATAGAAATAATATTTTTCACGTTCAATATGAATAGAACCGAGATTATAAATTGAAGTGGCAGAAAATATGATACTGCTTACAAGTATCATAATAGAACTGAAATAATCAACAACAAGCGATATACCAAAAGGGCTTTCCCAGCTTCCAACGGTAATTGCAATTATTTTTTCCTGATGCACGGCAACCAAAATCAATGCAGACACAAGTACAAGCAAAAATGCCGAAAAAGTATTAATGCTTCTTACTACTGTAAGATTTTTATGAAGAAATACCTGAAAAATTGCCGTAAATACAGGCAATATCAAAGGCAACACAATAAGAATATTTATAAAATTATCGCTCATAGTCTGTCCGTAGTATTTAGCTGATTAATATCATCTGTTTTTACTGCCTGATACGCTCTTTTGAAAAGAACAATGGCAAAAGACTGCACACCGAAACTGATTACAATAGCAGTAAGTATTAATGCCTGAGGCAAAGGTTCTGCAAAAGGTCCGTTAATTGTGGTTTCTCCATATTCAATAATCGGGGGTATCCCTCTTGTAACTCTCCCAATTGCGAAAATTAGCAGATTAGCCCCGTGAGAAAGCATAATAAGCCCCATAATTACTTTGGCGAGGCTTCTTCTTAATACAAAGTAAATACCGCCGGTAAATAACACTCCGGTAATTAATGCAAGTACTACGCTCATTGTGCCGGCTCCTCGGATAATGAAAAAATAATTTTAAGCACTATACCTATTACCAGAAAATATACTCCAATATCAAAAATAAGAGGTGTTCCAATTTTGCCGATTATCGGAAAATCATTGTAATTCCACATACCCGTTAAAAAAATTTTATCGAAAAACATCGGGAATACACCACTTATAAGTGCAAGCAGTACTCCGATTGCAATTAAATACAGTGGTCTTATTCCAAGCAGATTCCTTGCTTTTTCTACTCCGTAAGCTATTGAATAAAGAGCATAAGACGAAGCAGCAACAAGACCTCCCAGGAAACCTCCGCCCGGTTCATTATGCCCTCGAAGAAGCAGAAAAAAAGAAAAAACCAAAAGCATAGGCATCAGAAATAAAGTTGCAGTTTTTAATATAGTTGAGTTCATTTCTCTTCCTCGCTCATTTTTAATTTCAGCAATGAGTAAACACCGATAGCAGCTACTCCGAGTACAATAATTTCACCAAAAGTATCAAGCGCCCTGAAATCCACAAGTATTACATTTACTATATTTCTGCCTTTGGCAGCAGTATAACTGTTTTCAAGGAAATACTCCCGAAGTTCGGAAGGCAGCTCACCTGAAGTAATAAACAGCACAGTCAGACTCATGAAAATCCCAAAAGAAAGGGCAAGTATAAAATCCTTAATTCTTTCGTTAAGAGATGAAAAAGTAACAAATCTCGGAAGTTTATAAATTACCAGTACAAAGATTATCACCGTCAGAGTTTCTACTGCAAACTGAGTCATAGCCAAATCAGGGGCGCCGTAAAGCACGAATATCATCGTCATCCCGAGACCAATAATTCCCAAAGCAGCAACTGCCGTAAGTCTGCTGCGAGACCTGAATATCAGCACCACTGCTATCATCATAGTAATAAAAATCAAAATCTCATATACATTTATCTGAATATCAAATCTCAAATCATATATGCTGTTATATCGGACAAGTGCATACCCTGCAAGTAGAATTGTAGAAAACACAATAATACTAATATAGCTTCTCAGAAATCCGTTTTGAATAAATCGTGTCTGAAAAAGTGCAATATTAAGCAAACCGTTAAATGACTTATCATACCAGTAAGTAGGCTTAAGCCTTTTAAATCCGTTGAAATCTTTTATTGAACTGTATATTTTATCTCTGAGCAAATAAGTAACTATCCCCAGAGCAACCGTAAGCAAACTTAATCCAAGCACAGGAGTAAATCCATGCCAAAGCGCTATATGCATCTCCTGATAAATCTGCTTTACGGATAAAAATGCACCGCTTATTGCAGGAGTGAAAGTATAATCAGGGAATAAACCGAAAACCAAAGTGAAAAATGCAAGTACAAGAGGTCCTCCAATCATCAGTGCAGGAGCTTCGTGAGGCTTTTCGGCGGGGTATTCTTCTTTGCCCGTAAATATTCTGTATCCGACAAGCAGTGCAATTACCATCATCAAAACAGATGAGACAACAGTAATAATAAGCAATCCCGGACCAAAGATATAATGCTCCATCAGAGAATCATAAAGATATTCCTTGCCGATAAATCCTATAAACGGAATAATGCCCGACATAGAAAGTGCAGAAATAATACCCACGGCAAAAGTAAGCGGCATATATTTTTTAAGTCCCCGCAGCTTGCGAATATCTCTCGAACCGGTCTCGTGGTCAACTATCCCTGCCATAAGGAATAATGCACCTTTATATAAAGAATGTGCAAGCAAATAAATGAGCATTGCTTTAATTGCATCTTTAGTGCCTACCCCGATAAGCATTGTAAGAGTTCCCAATACACTTACAGTTGTATATGCAAGAAGTTTTTTCAAATCAGTCTGTTTCAGTGCAAGTACAACTCCTGCAAACATTGTAACAGCACCAAATACGGTAACGAGAATTTCCCAGTCGAGAGTATTGCTCAATGCAGGATGAAATCTTGCCAGAAGATAAATACCGGCTTTTACCATAGTAGCCGAGTGAAGATAAGCACTTACCGGCGAAGGGGCAGCCATTGCATTGGGCAGCCAGAAATGAAACGGGAACTGTGCTGATTTTGTAAAAGCACCAAGCAGCATTAATATCAAAATCGGAAAATAGAGAGAATCTGATGTGATTAAATAATTCAGATTATTCATTTCACTGATAGCAGTAGTGCCGGTAATTACAGAAAGCAATATCAAACCGGCAAACATAGCCAGACCACCACCGCCTGTAATTAGCAATGCCTGAAGAGCTGAATATCTTGAATCTTCCTCTTCATGATTAAAACCAATCAAAAAATATGAACTTATGGAAGTTAATTCCCAGAAAATAAAAAGAGATATGATATTATTTGATAATACCACTCCGAGCATAGATGCCATAAATATATTGATATATACAAAGAAATGTACTATCTTCGGATTTCCTTTCAGATATTCCGCAGAATAGAAAAATACTGCAGCTCCAATTAATGTGATAATTGATGCAAAAAGGAAACCAAGCCCGTCAAGATAAATATCAAAAGTAATCCCGAGAGACTTTACCCATTCAAATTTTTCGTGCAGTATTACGCCGGATGATATATCACCGTAATATGTAATAAGCTGCACAAACAGGATTAGAGGTAAAAATCCCATTATTTTTGCAGCTTTCTCTCCGAAAATCCTGAATAAAACCGGCACTGCAAGTGCAAGTATAAATCCGGAAATTATCAACCAAATCATAAATTGTTAGTTTTGTTTAAAAAATAATTTTAAGTCTATGACGGAGATTTGAATTAATTATTAATAAATTTCTATTTCAGATTTCTAATTCTGTTTATTTATCCAAAAACTCCATAGAAAGCTCGAAAAATTCTTCTTTGGCAGTAATCATAAAAGTATGGCTGCCAAAATCAAAGAATTTAGTTTTTGCATTAGGGATTTTATCGCACACTTCCTGCACTCTTCCGGGAGTATCTTTTATCAGCTCATCAGTAGAAGTAGCCACGCCCAGCACTTCGGAAGTAATATCTGAATAATTACCGTAAATTATTTTCAGATTATTCTCGCCCACACGGAGCATAAGGTCCATATCCTGATCTACAACCTTCTCCCAGTCTTCGCCTATATGAGCCTTCCAGTAAAGCCGGGACATCTGATTTTCTTTCATTTTGGTTCTGCCTCTTACTATTCTTCTTGCCTCATCAGCAGTGAGATAATCCCCGAGGAAACTGTCCGGGATTAGTTTGGTAATTCTTCCCGGCTGTTGAGTAGCCATATTTAGCCCTGCAAGCCCGCCTCCGCTCGTACCTATTGCCTGAAACTCATCCATACCAAGCATATCCATTAATTCATAAGCACATTCGGCATTATATCGCCAGTAATCATCCCGAAATCTGTAAACACGCTCAGATTTTCCCGTACCGGGATAATCAAATTTAATCACTTTAAAATGTTTCTCATATTTGGGTGCTATATGCTTAAAAAGAGTGGACGAAACGCTGTTTCCGTGCAAAAGAAGTAGTGGCTTGCCCTCTCCTTTTATTTCATAATAAATATCAAGTGCATCAAAATTAAAATAAGGCATAATTATTATCAGCTAATTTTTAAACAATTTTTTTAAAGGCTTAATATGACGAAGAAGAATTATAATGTTTAGAACCATTACAAGCAATTTATAATCAATCATTTCAAAATTCATCATAATATTAAAAATTGAAATCAACTCACCGGGAGATGAAAAAATCAAAACCGGAGTACCCAGCGAAGCAATAGCATTGGCAGCGTGAACATCTCTTTTTATTACGTAAAAGCCTGTAATCCACATTAAAATCCAAATAATAAGAGTAAAAGGATTAATAGCAAGGAAAATTCCAACCGCAGTGGCAAGTCCTCGCCCGCCCCGAAACCCCAGAAAAATATTATAATTATGCCCAAGAATTACCCATACTGCTGCAAGAGAAACTGCATAAAAATCATCGGCAATCAGCGATGCTATCATTACAGCAATAAACCCTTTAAGCAAATCAAGAAAAAAAACGATTACTGCGGCATATTTTTTCCCTGTAATATCATAAGTATTCATAGTGCCGATATTCCCGGTTCCTTCCGCAGTAATATCTTTATTAAAAAGAAATTTCACTATAAAAAGTGCATTGGGAAACGCACCAATTAAATATGAAACTATTACTATTAAAATATGAATCAATTCAAATTTCATTGCACATCATACAAATAAATACATAATATTTGTCATTTTTAAAAATATAATAGACAAATAAAACCAAAAAAAGTGTAAATATGTATAATTTTAAATGAATTATTGATAATAATCATAATACGCCTGATTTTTAGGCTGTGTAAAAATAGCAAAACAAGGAAATAAATAACACCCTCACCCCAGCCCTCTCCCAGTGGGAGAGGGAGTTTTAGGGAGTTGTATTATTTAATTTATTGGATTTCGTCGTTTTCACACAGGCTCTAAATCTCGGAGCTAGTGAAAATTCAGAAGTAGCACAGACATTCCAGTCAGTTCTCATTATCAATACTTATTAGTCAGCCCCCTGCGGGTTAGAGTAATTAATATTTCCTTGTTTAGCTATTTTTAAACAATCACTTAATAAAGGAGGAAATTTCTCCGTTTTTGATAAAAAGAGAGAAATTAAGCTCTTCCATCTACTATTGAATAATGATTAATAGTATGGTCTATTTTTATTCTGCCGTCAACAGCTACTACTGAATCCATTTTTCCCATCAGCGGATTAAGGTCAAGTTCTGATATTTCAGGAGCGGCTTTCAGCAGTGCAGAGAGTCTTACCATAATATCCGCCCAAATATCCTGATTAACGCCTTCTCTTTTTCTTACGCCCTCTATTAGTTTGTAAGATTTCAATTCCCGAAACATTTTAAGGGCTTCCTCTCTGCTAATTGGTGCAAGCCCGGAAGATACATCTTTTAGCACTTCAACGAATATTCCTCCGAGTCCGCATAAAACTATATGCCCGTAATTTGGCTCGTGCTTGGCTCCAATGAATATTTCTGTGCCTTCGTGCATAGGCTGAAGCAATACTCCTGTTGCATCAGGAATAGACATCATTTTATCAAATTCTTTATTTAGGGTATCTTTGTGTCTGATATTCAGCGTTACTCCACCTACATCTGTTTTGTGCAAAGGACCTATTACTTTCATTACTAAAGGAAATCCAAGTTTTTCAGCATTTTTTAAAGTTTCTTCTTTCGTAGAGGATACGAGTTCCTGCACTCTTGGTATTCCTGCTGCATCAAGCAGTTTTATCATATTTTTCGGATGGAGGTATCCGTCTTCAGCTCCTTCAACTATTTCTCTTATTGTGTTTATGTCTATTTCAGGCAATTCAGGAAGTTCAGCGGGTTTTGGAGTATTATATACTTTTGAAAGAGCTTTTCCGAGAGTTACCTCATCAGTGAAATCCACTCTGCCGAGTGAGAGAAAGTGCTTCACTTCTTTTTCTGCCTGAACTACTGACGGAAGGCAAGGATATATCGGCTTTTTGCTCCATTTCATTTTTTCATGCAATACATCATATACTCCGGTTACGTCAAACATTCCGGTAGTGCCGAAAATTACGACCGAGCCGTCAATATTATCAAATTCCCTGTCCACATATTCCAGTATTGTGCCAAGCTGGTCGGCATTACCCGTAGCAAGAAAATCAATAGGATTGCTTACTGAAGAACCGTGGAAAAGCTGAGACAGAAGCTCTTCTGCAGCAGGACCTTCTATGTGAGGGACTTTCATTCCTTCTTCGGTAAGAGTGTCTGTAAGCATTACGCCTGAACCTCCGGCATGTGTAATTACTGCAAGATTAGGTCCGTTTAATTGCTTATGCTGAAGTACACCACCGACATATACAAGCTCTACCCTGCTGTAGCATCTTACGATACCTGCTTTTTTGAAAAGAGTATCCACCGACGTATCCGAACCCGCCAATGCTCCCGTATGAGATGACACAGCTCTGCTGCCGGCTTCTGTTCTTCCGGCTTTTATCGCTGCTATTCTGCATCCTTTTTTTATTAAAGAGCGGGAATGAGTAAAAAATTTATAAGGATTTTTTATTTGTTCTACATAAACCAGTTTTACTTTAGAACTCGTTTTTTCATCATAAGTTTCATCCCAGTATTCCAGTACTTCTTCCACTCCGATTTGTGCGGAATTGCCCACAGAAATAATGTTATTAAAAGATAACCCACGTGGAACAGCCATTTCAAGAATAAATGCAATAGTGGCTCCTGAGCCTGAAACAATATCTACACCTTTATTGCTTAGTTTTGGTATTATGCCGGCAAATACGCCCTTGTAATGTGTATTGCAAATACCAATGCAGTTTGGTCCTATTAATGAGCCACCGGCATCAGAGATTTTTTTTGCTATTTGCTCTTCAAGTATTTTGCCCTGTTCTCCAAATTCGCTAAAGCCCGCTGAAAGTATAATAAATGCTTTTGTGCCTTTTTCAAGCAATATTTCAATCGTTTCAAGACAAAACTTGGCAGGTATTGCAATTATGGCAAGCTCGGCATTCTCTACGTTATTAACACTTTTATATGACTTCTTACCCTGTACAAAGTCATCTTTGGGATTTACAACTTCTACATTGCCTTTGTATCCGCCTTTCAGAATATTAAAAAGGATTTTGCCGCCGGGTTTTTCAATATCATTTGAGCCGCCCACTACCAAAATACTCTTCGGTTCGAATAATTCTTTAACTATCATAACTTTTTTTTTCATCATTAAAATAACATACATTTAGATAAATATGATAATACAAAATTAGATTAATTTTTTCAATTTAAAAAAAGTTATAAAAAATATTTCGTAAATTTATAATATGAATTGAAAAATATGATTTATTTTTCAGCAATTACGAGCATTTCGAAATTATCTGTTTGTAGTTTGTCTTTACTTGAAAAAGCACCAAGCCCGGTTCCGAAAATATCAATTTTTTAATAGCCTGGCGATTTCAGCAGCCACATAATTTCGCTTGGTATGTTAGAGCTTTCATTACTTTCTACATTCCAGATATTCCCGTCATCATCCCTGAACTTTATAATATTGTAGTAACGCAAAGTCATCATATCAATTCCTTTGCTTTTATATCTTGCATTTCCTTCATTGTTATCTTTATACCAAGTTGCTTTCAATCGTATAATATATTTCATAAGAACTATATGTTTT
>CAZIXJ010000003.1:24304-25092 GCA_964542835.1 uncultured Hyphomicrobiales bacterium | reverse complement strand
AAATCGACGATAAATACCAAAAAAAAATAACTTTTCTGACTGAAAGCAGTCAAAAAAATTATTTTACCAAAAATTTATCATAAAAAAGTTACAAATTTTCAGATGCAAAAATGTCATTCAGTTTTTCCGCAAGAAAATTATAAACTTCAGGTTTGTTATATTCTCCCGAACTGATTTTCTCTCTTATCGGCTGAATTAATTTTGCCTCTTCGGATAATTCCAGCTTATCTGACTTTACAGAAGAAGATGCAGATTCTTCGGAAAAATCCTTTTTATAACTTTTATCCAGTTTGTTTCGGGTATTCACCGAAAAAACTTCTTTGTTTCCACTATTTACTGATTTTATATCCATAATTCTAATCTTTATATATCAATAAAGCCCTTTTATTCATCAAATTTTTTATTTCCGTTCCTTTGCTTTCAGCTACCTTCTTTAATAATTCAAGATTATTTCTGTCCTTTTCAGTAATATTCTTTATTCTTTCCGACCACTGATATTTCTCGTTATTTACAAACTCTTTATTATCATCTTTTTCAGCAAGGCTTTTCAGCTTAGAAAGCAAATCCTTTCTTTTAAAATACAGCTCACTAATTTTATTGCTGTCCATTTCCGATTCATTAATAAGCAACTTATTAATATTATCGGTAATTTCTTCAGTAAACTTTAACATCTTTTTTATTTCATCAAATTCTTGCATCTGTAACCTGACCACTACCCAAAGTAGAAGCAACGATTCTGGCAATTTTTATTGCAATTTCCGGAGGAAATTGCTGTACTACTTCATCTT
>CAZIXJ010000003.1:0-24294 GCA_964542835.1 uncultured Hyphomicrobiales bacterium | reverse complement strand
TTTATTAAGTTCTTTATCCATACTGAACTCAATTGCAAGGTCAGTATCTTTGAGCATATTTTTTAATTTTGTGGCTAAGTCATTGTAATTTATTTGATTTTTATTTTTCTCGCTAATATCTATATCATCATTTTTATTTTTGTCTTTTGCTAAAGACTGACGGCTATCAGATATCAAATCATCTGATTTTTTACTTTTGTCAACTTCATTACTTAATTCGTAAATATTATTGACAATTATTGCCGGTAATTCCGATACTGCATTTACAATCATAGCCGCCTCCGGACTGATTGGTATAAAAACCTGTTAACTGTAAGCCTGAGCCAGAAGTGAATCATAACTGTTCCCGCCTGAAGAACCTCCGTAAGAATTAGTAGGCATTGCGGAAAGCAGTGAATACTGGTTCTGAGCTTCTAAATATGTTTCCACATAAGAGGAATACTCTTTTCTTAAATTATCGGCTTCCTGATCGATTCTGCTTTGTACATCCTGTGTTCGTTTTTTATTGTATTCAATCTGATTTGTCAGACTGTCTCTTTTGGACTGTATCAGACCTTCAGTGCCTGACAGCCCGTTAATAGTATCTTTTATTTTATTTACAAATCCATTACTGCCTACAAATAAATCAGCTACTTTTTGAGGGTCTTCTTTTAGTGCTTCTTCAAGTTTGTCTTTATCATCAAAAGATAACTTACCGGAAGAATCTACTGATATACCAATTTCCATCAAATATCTGTTTTCTGAACTGTTTTCAGAAGTAAGCGCCTGAGTGGATAGAGAGCGAATCCTTGATTGCAGCGAAGATATGCTCGGGTCGTTTCTTCTGAGGTCCTTATTGCTTGATAAATGGCTTAATGTAGAATTATAGCTGTCCAGCATTGGCTTTATGGCTTTAATTACGGCATCAGTATCTATCCCGGTAGTAAGAGTTACGGGCAATTCGTCGTCGGACTGAGCCTTGAGCAGGTTCAAAGTAGTACCGCTAATCAAATCATCTATTGAATTGGAATTTCTTTGTACATTTATTCCGTTTACCGTTAATTGAGAATTGAGGTCAGATACGTTTGCTGTTACGTAGCCTGCTTTTGTAGCAGTCATAGCGCGTCTTGAAGAAGAATTTGCATCAAGATTTTTATTAAGCCCCAGTGGCTGAAGTAATTTATTGCTTCCTTCGATACTTATTCTGTTATCCTGCCCGGTATCTGCCGACATAATAGAAATCCTGCCTGTAGTAGAGGTGTCTCTTATCATTGATGCAGATACGTTAAGCTCCTCATTATCATTAATTGCAGCTGTGATTTTATTCATAGCCTCTTCGTTAGTCTCTTCACCGTTAAGCGTAACTGAAATCTCAGCAGATTTATCACCGGTAGAAATAGTAAATGAATAGTCTCCTGTTTTTACTCCGTAATTGTCATCAAGACTAATTCTGTCTGAAATGAGATTGTCGGTTCTTGCAAGTTGATTTACTTTTACGTTGATATTGCCGATATTGGCATCGCTGTTTACAGAAGCATTAATAACCGAATCATCAGAAGAAGTAACTTTCCTTGTATCGAACTTTTTGATTACGCTGTCAATATCGAATTCATCAAGTTTTGTCTGCAAAGAGTTTATTCTGGAGTTAAACGTACTATAAAAAGACCTTGCTTTTTCAAGTTCTTGCTTTTTATTAGTCAATTTATCAAGCTGAGGCTGCTTTTCTTTTCTGAACGCATTGATAAGCTGATCAGTATCAGTAGAGCCTGCAGTACTTATTCCAAAATAGCTTCCCATAATTTCCTCCGGTTTCGATTATTGTTCAAAATTAAATGCCTGCGCCCATGCTTCGCGAAGCTCTTTAATAATAAACATAGCTTCATCGTATTTTTTCTGAAACACAAGTCTCTGGCAATATTCATAGAGCCTGTAGAGCCTTGTGGCAGTCTCTTCATATTCAAAATTCAAAGCGCCCATTAATTCAATAAGCACTCTGCTCATTTTGGTAGAGTCTTTTCTCTTACAGCTCACAATAAAAAGGTCATACATTTTAAGAATGACTTTTTCCTTGCTCCAAGAGAGAACTTCCTGTTCGAGATAAGCGGGGATTTTTTTGCCGTCTTTTCCGCCGCCGTATGCCTTATGCGCTGCAAGTTGTTGTGCCGCTGTAGCCATAGATTTCACCTCATAATTTTTTTAATAACAACGGGAAACTTTAATGCATATCCAAACTTTCTAAATGTGCTGAAGAATCCGTACTTTCATCAGCCCGGATTCTTCAGCTATCATACTTCAAGTATAATCTGCTTCAGAAAAGCTCCCGCTTAAGCCATATTTTACAGTCTTAATTAGCTAAAAAGCTGTAAGAAAGACTGTGGATTCTGATTAGCCTGAGCTAACGAAATCAAAGAAGACTGCTGCAAAAACTGTGCCTTAATTAACTCCATCTGTTCAGTCGCTACGTCAGCATCCTCAATTCTTGAAATAGCAGCTTTGTAGTTAGTAATCTGTGAGGAAAGCAATTCTTCCTGAGAATTAAGCCTTACTTCAATACCACCTACGTAAGAAGCTACTTTATTGATGTTGTTAATTGCAGACGACATGCTTGCGAGAGTAGTATTAATTTGGTCTTCATTGAAAATACCACTTTCCACTATATCCGCGTTTTGCAGGTCAGACAGATTAAGACCTTCCACACCTGCAAAGTTTTCAGCTCCACCATTTGCAATGGCATTCAGATCAAAATCATCTGAAGCGTCGCCGGTAAGGTCGTAATTTGTGTTCTGTTTTTGCAAATCAACTTCAATTTCAAGTAGTGTATCATCAGCTTTGTACCCAACCGTCCAATCGCCTGTGAAGGTACCGTCAATTAGCTGTCTTCCGCCAAATACCGTAGAGTCAACTACAGTCTGAATCTGCTCTGCTAATCTGTAAGCTCCTTTGGCAAGAGCAACTTTTTCATCTGTACCCAAAGCACCTGATGAAGCTGATGCAGTAGCAGTCTTGATGTCATTCATCAAAGAATTAATATTATCAAGTGAGTCCTGTACCATTGCTGTTACGTTCTTTGCTTCGCCTACAGCAGTATCTGCTGTTTTCAAAGCACTGTTTCTCGAACTCAATGCCCTTGATGTGATATAACCTGAAACATCATCTGCAGCAGAATTTATTCTTAAGCCTGTAGATAAACGCAACTGACGATTTGCGATGTTTCTGTTGGCAGCGCTCAATGTGTTATAAGCGTTCAATGAAGGAATGTTAGTCCTTATCCTTGAACCACTCGTGATTGATGCAGTAGCCATAATAAACCTCCGTGTATATTCTAATTATATTCGGGCATCCTGCCAACATTTATTATTTATCCTTTCTTCCTATTTTTATCGGCACAAAAATACAATACTTTAGTATTTTTTTACCGTATTTTTTAAATACAATTCTTTTTTCGTCAGTATTTCAAAAAACTTTAATCAAAAAAAAATTTTTATAAAAATAATTGCATAATATTCTTATATCATATTATTTTGTAGTATATATTTGTGCAATTATTGTATTTTATTTTGAAAAAGTTTTTTCTTACTATTGTATTTTTTATTACATCGCTGATATTTTTATCAGTGATTATTGTAGCTTTGTTTAAATTTGTTAACCCTGTAGTTACGCCCTATATGGTGGTAAAGTTCTTTTCAGTGAAGCAAATTAATCAAGACTGGCATTCTTTTGACGATATTAATAAAAATTTTTTCAGAGCGGTAATAGCATCAGAAGACAGCCGGTTTTTTGTGCATAAAGGGATTGATGCAACAGCTATTAAGGAAGCTATGGAATACAACAAAAAAAGCAAAAACAAAAGAAGAGGTGCCAGCACCATTACTATGCAGACAGCTAAAAATACTTTTCTGCTTCACGGAAGAAATTTTTTCAGAAAAGCTGCGGAGGCTTATTTTACCAAACTTATTGAAGCTGTCTGGGGCAAAAAAAGAATACTTGAAGTTTATGCCAATATAATCGAAGTAGCTCCCGGATACTATGGAATTGGTGCTGCATCGAATAAATTTTTTAATAAAATGCCGTATCAACTGTCAAAAAGAGAAGCTGCTCTAATTACTGCAGTGCTGCCCAATCCAGCAAGATGGAATCCTGCACAGCCGACGGCATACATCAGCAGAAGGGCTTATACAATACAGGCAAGAATGAATCATATTGATTTGGAAAAAAATATCGGAAAATAGAGATGAAAGAGATGAAGCAAAAAGAAACACCTTTGATGAGGCAATATAACACAATCAAAAAAAAGTATCCTGATACAGTACTTTTTTACAGGCTTGGAGATTTCTTCGAGACTTTCGGGGATGACGCTGTTATTACTGCGAAAGTCTGCGGAATTACACTCACAAAAAGAAATAACGGTGCCGGAGGAGATATGCCTCTTGCCGGTTTTCCGCATCATCAGATTGATAACTATCTCCCGAAAATGGTAAGAGCAGGATACAGGGTTGCAGTATGCGACCAACTTGAAGACCCGAAGCAATCCAGAGGAATTGTAAAAAGAGGCGTTACTGAAGTAGTTACTCCCGGAGTGGCTCTTTATGATAAATTGCTTGATACCAAAACAAATAATTATGCAGCATCTGTTTATATCCATACTGAAAAGTCAGGCTTCAAGATTGTTGGTGTTTCTGCATGCGATATTTCTACGGGTGAATTTTTTACATCTCAGATTTCTATAAATAATCTGGTAGAAACTCTTGAAAATATTGCCCCTTCTGAAATTATAATTAATAAAAAGCAAAAAAACGAAGTAGAAGAATTACTTGAAAAATTATCTCTAAAAATTTCCTATACAAAACTAGAAGAATGGATATTCGAAAATGATTTTGCAGATGAGTTGCTTTTAAGGCATTTCCAGACTCAATCTCTTAAGGGTTTTGGGCTTGAAAAATTAGATGTGGCAAAAATTGCATCCGGTGCGGTGCTTCATTACATAAGCGAAACCCAAAAAGGCAAACTCTCGCATATAAGGAATATTTCAGTTCATAATCCGGGCGAATATATGTCTCTTGATTTTTCTACAAGAAGAAATCTCGAAATCACTTATTCGATAAATGAAGAAAATCAAAACGGAACCCTTATTTCAATACTTGATAAGACAGTAACTTCTCAGGGCGGGAGAATGTTTAAAAAATGGATTACGCGACCACTAAGAAATCTTGAAATAATAAATAACAGATTAAGTGCCGTAGATTACTTTTTCAGTAATGATGAAAAAAGAGAATTGATAAGGAAAATCTTTTCCGGAGTCGGCGACCTCGAAAGATTAATTTCAAAAATTTCCACCGGCAGAGCTAATCCGAGAGATTGCATATCAATAAAGAATAGCCTGAAGAAAATCCCGGAAATGAAAAAAGCCTTGAATAATACTGATTCAGAATTTCTGAATACTATCGTTTCAAAGCTTGATAATCTGGAAACAGTTACTGAATTAATAGAAAACGCTCTGCTTGATGAGCCTTCTGCCACTCTCGGTGGCGGCAATGTATTCCAACCCGGATTTAATGAAAATCTCGATGAATACGTAGAAGCAAAATTTTCCGGGAAAAACTGGATTACCTCTTACCAAAACAAACAAAAGCAGGAAACGGGAATACCCACACTTAAAGTGGGATTCAACAACGTATTCGGATATTATATTGATATTACCAAAGTCCACACCAAAAAAGTACCCGAATATTACGAAAGAAAACAGACACTCACAAATTCCGAAAGATATACTACCACTGAATTAAAGGAAATTGAAGCAAAGATATTTAATGCCGAAGAAAAAATTGATGAACTCGAGAACCAGCTTTTTGTAAATCTCAAGCAAAAAATATCTGCATATACTGAAATAATTCAGAAGAATGCTCAGTATATTTCTGTAATTGACTGTCTTCAAAGTTTTGCGCATTCAGGACGTGAATATAATTACTGCAAACCCGAAATAGATGAATCTGAAATAATTGACATTAAAGAAGGCAGGCATCCTGTAGTGGAAAAATTACTTCCTGCAGGCTCTTCATTCACTCCCAATGATACGCTGCTTGATACTGAAAACGAGCAAATACATATTATTACGGGACCTAATATGTCGGGAAAATCCTGTTATCTTCGGCAGGCAGCACTTATTATCCTACTCGGACAGATTGGCTCATATGTACCGGCAAACAGTGCAAAATTCGGAATAGTGGACAGAATCTTTACCCGTGTAGGCGCCCAGGATAATATTACTGCAGGAGAAAGCACATTCCTCGTAGAAATGCAGGAAGCCGCAAATATTTTAAATAATGCTACCCAAAAATCATTAATATTACTTGATGAAGTTGGCAGAGGTACTGCAACTTTTGACGGCATATCCATTGCATGGGCTATTGCTGAATATATTCACAATGAAATACAGGCAAAAACTCTTTTTGCTACTCACTATCATGAACTAAACGAACTCACCGAAAGATACAGCCGAATAGCCAATTATCAGGTGGAAGTAATTGAAGCCGGCAATACAGTTATTTTCTCACATAAAGTAAAGCCCGGAGCAAGTAATCATTCGTTTGGTATTCACGTAGCAAGAATGGCGGGAATGCCTTATGACGTAGTAGAGCGGGCGTCTGAAATACTTCAGGGATTGGAAGGCACAAAAACGCAACCTGACCTCGATACAATCAAAACCAAAGATGACCATAAGGGTGACCAACTTGCAATATTTGAATTTCGTGATGATAAGCTCAGAGAAAAAATTCTGAAAATTGACGTGAATAATCTCACTCCGGTTCAGGCGTTGCAATTAATTTCGGATATGCACCGTGAGGCTAAAAAGAAATGATGCTATACAAACACTCCTTTTCCGATTTCATTGGGATTAAACGATTTCGGTTTTTTCTCTTTTAATTGCAGCACCGAGATTTCCAAGTTTGTCCTCAATAGATTCATAGCCTCTGTCCAGATGGTAAACTCTTAATACATCAGTTCTGCCTTTTGCTACGAGACCTGCAAGTATCAGAGAAGCACTTGCTCTCAGATCTGATGACATTACTGTAGTTCCCGAAAGTTGCCTGCCCCCTTTTATTACAGCCGAATTATCAATTACTTTTATATCTGCTCCCAGTCTCTGAAGTTCGGGAATATGCTTGAATCTGTCTGTATAGATTGTATCGGTAATTTTAGTAATCCCTTCAGCAAGCAGCATATATGAAGTCCACTGAGCCTGTACATCGGTAGGTATGCCCGGATAAACAGCAGTTGTAAGGTCCACGGGCTTTGGCAAATCATTCATTTCCAGTTCGATTTTATCACCCGTTACATCAATTTCGCAACCGCTTTCTTCCAGCTTTGCAATTACAGAAGTAAGATGATAAGGATTGGCGTTCTTAAGTTCTATCTTTCCTTTCGTCATAGCAGCGGCTATCAGATAAGTTGCTGCTTCGATTCTGTCGGGTATAATAGTTTCATCTACGGGCTGCAACTCATCTACTCCTTCTATTTCAAGCACAGTAGTGCCAATGCCATCAATTTTTGCACCCATTTTTACGAGGTATCTTGCCAGGGCGGTTATTTCCGGCTCTAATGCGGCATTGCTTAGCAAGGTAGTACCTTTGGCAAGGGTAGCTGCCATAAGAACGTTTCCGGTAGCTCCTACGCTTGATACATCAAAATGAAATTTTCCGCCTTTGAGTTTGTCTGCTTTGGCGACTACATATCCCTGCTCAAGTGTGATTTCTGCTCCCAGCTTTTCAAGTCCTCTCAGATGCAAATCTACAGGTCGGGGACCCCATGCGCATCCACCGGGCATTGATACTTTTGCTAAACCATATCTGGCAAGAAGCGGACCAAGCACATAAAAAGAGGCTCTCATTTTTTTTACGTGTTCGTAAGGAGCTTCGTATTTAGTTATATTTCTCGCATTAATAAAAATTTCATTATCATTCAATTCACAAAATGCACCGAGAGTATCCATAAGCCTCGACATAGTCCAGATGTCTTTCAGATTAGGAATGTTTTTCAGTCTGTAAGTGCCGGGTGCAAGAAGAGTAGCGGGCATTACGGCTAAGGCTCCGTTTTTTGCTCCTGAAATATTCACTTCACCGACTAATCTTTTTCCGCCTTCTATTACAAGTTTATCCATTTTCTACCTTTTTTATCATAAAATATATTACTAAAATAATAAATTTCATTTGAAAAGTAATCAGATTTTCCTCAAATAATATAAAATTCGGGTATGAGAAGACAGATTCAGTAATAATATCAGTCTGGTATTTGGATACATAAGTACAAATTATTCCTTGTTTGTTTCAATCCTTAATTTTCTAAGCATTTTCATGATACCGGAGATTTTAAAAGGCTTTTCAACTCCTTCGAAAACGGATGCTGAGCTTCTCGAAGTGCCGTTTTCCCTCTCCTTTCCAAACTCCGATACTTCGACAGGCTAGCACAGGTTTGGGAAGGAATATTTCAAACTAAGCTGCGCTTAGTATAGAGACGATTCGGTGCATCGCCTTTGTGGGCAGAGAATTGAAATTTCAAAAATATTCATTCTTTGATATATTCCATTCCACTCCGCTTTTGAAAATCACAGATTTTCAAAACCACCCCTCAAGAGAGGAGTTTTCTTATCCTCCTTTGGAGGAGGTGCTGCGCAGCAGCGGAGGAGGACTGAAAGGGTAGAGACAAGGCATGATTTGTCACTACAAACAAAACAAAGTTTTTCAGAATCCGGTATTACGAAACCTGTGCTGCACTTCGACAGGCTCAGCAACCGCCTGTCGAAGTATCGGAATTTCGCAATCAGACTTTTGCGGGGACGCATGTTCTATCACAGACAAGAATGTCCGCTCTACTTTTAGGTAGTTTAGGCGTCCTCGCCTGAAAGCAAGAACAAGCGGGGACGCATGTTCTACCACAGACAAGAATGTCTGTTCTACTAAGTTATTGATTTATAGTAGGTCAGACATTCTTGTCTGACGTTGAAAAATTAATTGCTTTACTTTTTAGTCAGCCCCCTGATGTTTTTTTGAGATTGCTCTAATTATTACTTTTTAATATTCTTCTCATTATCACTTATTTCTTCAATTACTTTTTTGGGCGGCAAAAAGAAATAAAGCGGTTTTTCAAAGAAATAATTTCTTATGGAGCTGAATATTGTGAAAAGTGTTTTGTAGGGTATCCCTCTGGAACGCATTGCAAGCATAAGAGACAGAGTAAAACTTACAAGAAAGTTAGTAAATCCGATTAATGCTATTCCTGTCAGTGCGATTAATATCAATTTGGTGGACATAATAAAATCCAGTCCGTAAAGCCCGAGAGCAAAATTCCCGGCTGCAAATGCTATATGCCGGATATCAAGATTCAATCCGAATATAACACCTATTACACCTATTGAACCCATAAATACGCCAAACCAAAAATTACTTGCCACGCTGCCCATATGATTTTCGTAAAATCTTGCTATTGCATTTCTTATTTTATAATTCATTATGATTTTCAATCCGGGATGTGACCTTATTCTTTCAGGAATTCTTCTGTATCTTGTTTTGTTATATACATTTCCTGCTATCAAGCCAGAAATGAACAAAAATACTCCGGCTATTCCTGCATGAAATATTACGGGAGTCATAAAAATATTGAGGTCATTTATCAGATAAACGGCTTTTTTGTGGGATATATTCACTTCATATAGCCAATCCCATAAGAATACAATGAGTAAAGCAAGCAGGAATGCCATAAAAGCATTGCCTGCAAAAGCAATAAACTGTGAGCGAAATACTCTTGCCACCTGTATTGATAAATTTTTAAAACCATTATTTTCTTTCATATCTTTATCTATTACAGAAGCAAGATTTGCTGCCGTCATTGCAGGCTGCTTTGTGGCAAGTGTAAAATGAAAAAGATATATGGCTATAAATGCCAAAACATAATTCATACTGTAAAAAAATGCAGTACCAATAAGGCTTGTATCAAATTCTGCAAGTTTGAGTTTGGCTATGGCAGCAAATGCTACAATAGCTCCACCGCCAAGTGCCGAGCTGAACATCCCCCAGTATTCAGATGAATCTATAGTAATATATTTTTCACCTTTTTTACCAATATTTTTGGTTATAACATTTGCCATTATCTGGGTGGATTTATTTATGTACTCTTTAATAAGTGATTTGCTGGAGTTAAAATATATTAGAGTTTTTATTAAATGAATAAATTCTTCTTTGCTGTCTTTATCATCGTTTATTGAAAGCATATCAACTACGAGTACGAACCGGTCCAACAGCCTTTCTATAAGCATTAATTGCTGATGGACTTTAAAACTGATGCCAAATTTATCTTTATTGATATATGCTTTTCTGATAAATTCTCTGCACTGACCTACCAATACGTAAAGATGCTTAATATGGATTTCATCTTTATTCCTTGTAATTTCATTTTTTGTTACTTTATTCAGGAAAAAGTCCACTTCATCCTGCAATGCAGCAAAAGGGCTTTCAAGGTTTGCATATTCAGGTACCATAGACAGCACTTCTCTGTCGAAGGCATAACCTGTAATTCTGTGAGAAAGTACCGATACTGCAAAGAGCATTTCCTGAATCAGTGGTGAATTAATATCATATTCATAAAGCCCTTTATAGCCGAGCATTTCCAGCAGCACTTTGCATTTATCATCATTAAGAGCCGGAATCCATTTTCCGTCGATTTCTTTATAGAAAACATTTACGAGGAGATAGTCTATTGTATCTTTTTCAGGTAAATTGGGCAGTATTTTATAGGATATCCGGTTTTTCAGTTCTCTGCCGAAATTTATGCCGGCTATTATATTGGAATCTGTCAGATTATAACTTAATTTATTGGGTATAAGAAGCCTGTCAAGATAGCTTTTAAGCCCGTTTTTGATATTTTCGTCGTCATTTATCCAGTAAATCAATTCATCGAAAGAAGGAAATATCTCCTTCTTTATTTGTTTTTTTGTGGGTCTTACCGCATATATGAGGTTTATTAGTGGACTAATTTCACTCCCCTTATAATTCGCGATTTCTATAAGAATTGATTTAATATCTCTTTTTGCTGCTGTACCCATAAAACTCAAATATAATTATTCATAAAAACAGAATGCAATATAAGAAATATTAACCCGAGTATTAATAGTTTTTCTTAGATTTTAAGAAATAAATAAATTGCATTGTGCTTCAAAAATAAATAAGTAAAAAACTAATAAACGTAGGACTAATAACTTCATTTTTTTAATAACAAATGTTAATATTTAATAAAATATGGTTAAACTTCTTAATATTTGAAATAATTTATTATTTAATTCTTTTGATGTAGTGTTTTTTGTTTTTATTATTTAATATGAGCATCGTAATGAATATCACTAAAAAAATACTACTTATTTCTATCGTAATTATAGTGTCATTTTTTGGCATATCATCTTTGAATGCAGAGGCTAAACCAAAAAACATAATACTCTTCATAAGCGATGGGATGGGATATAATCACATTACGGCAGCGAATTACTTTCTTTATGGAAATGGTAATGCCATTTATGAAAATTTTCCAGTTAAGCTCGCTATGGCAACCTATCCGGGATTTGCCGAAAAAGATAATACATATACATACAGCTATTCATCAGAGTTGTACTGGTCTGATTTCGAATATGCGAAAGAAAAACCGACTGATTCCGGAGCTGCTTCTACTGCTATGGCTACAGGCAAAAAAACATACAGACACGCAATAGGAGTAGATTTATATAAAAATCCTCAGAAAAATCTTTCAGAATTATTTAAAGAGCAAAACAAAGCTGCAGGAGTTATTTCTACCGTTCCATTTTCTCACGCCACACCGGCAGGTTTTGTTGCACATCATACCGACAGAAACGAATATGATATAATAGCTAATCAAATGATTGAATCGGATGTAGAAGTAATAATCGGTTCAGGCCATCCATATTATGACAATGACGGTAATAAAAAAGAAACGCCGGACTTTGAAAAAGTAGGTTCTGAAGAAAACTGGAAAAAACTGAAAAATGATTACAAAGGCAGAAAATTTATAGAAACAAAAGAAGATTTTGAAAAGTATTCTATTAAAAATACTCCGGAAAGAGTATTCGGGCTTGCACAAACGGAATCTACTCTTCAGGAAAGCAGAACAAAAAACGAAAATAATACTGAATACAAATCCAACTTAAATGATAACGTTCCTTCACTTGAAACTATGACGGTACTCGGGCTTAAGGCTCTATCTCAAAATTACAACGGTTTTTTTGTGATGATAGAAGGCGGCGCAGTGGACTGGGCTTCTCACGATAATAATACAATCCGAATGATAGAGGAAATGGAGGATTTTAATAAAGCTGTAGAGGCTGCCGTAAAATGGGTGGAAGAAAACAGCAGTTGGGATGAAACACTTATGATAGTTACATCCGACCACGAATGCGGTTACCTTACAGGACCGGAAGAAGAAGATAATAATCCTGATACAAATCCTGTGATTAATAACGGCAAAGGCGAACTGCCGGGAGTAAAATGGTGCCACGATTCTCATACTACTGCACTTGTGCCGTTTTATGCAAAAGGAATAAATTCAGATATATTTTATCCGTATGCATACTCTACCGATAAAGTCTATGGAGATTTTATTGAGAATACGCATGTTCCTATTGCTATTTTCAATCTTTACAAATAATTAAAAATAAACAGATGAGACTAAAAAAATTGAAGTTTGATATTATAAATTTCCATAAACAAATACTCTGCGGTTGTATCCGAGATTAGTATCGTAGAAAAAATTAAAATTGAAGAGGAATCTGTCTATTATATCGAATTTCATTCCTATTTCATATGATTTGGGCTGAGTGCCTACGCTCATTCTAATATCGGCAATATCCAGAATATTTCTTCTCATTCCGAATATTACGCCGGAAGAATTATTCAGATTTATTACGCCGGAAATTTCAAAAATAAAGTCAAGCCTAGATTTTACGGCAAGTCCAATCAAAGCCTGCTGATAAATTGCTTTTTCTATGTTTCCGTAAGATTGTCTCAGCAGATTATTTACAGCTACTCCACCTGCAATGTTTTCGCTTATATTGATGATGCTGCCTGCTGTAAGCAACAGATTATAATGTGAATTAAAATCCTTTACAAAAAGCCTGCTCATTTCCGCAGATATTCCAAATGTAAATCTGTCATCAAGCAGGTATGCCATATCCAGAGAACCTGAAAATTCATTGTAAAGCTCTCCGCCCATACCATAAAGAGAAGCACCATAGAGAAATTTATCGTTCAGCTTGCCGCTGTAAAAGATATTGCCGGAATTAAGCTCCTTCAAACCAAATACAGAAGGGGATATGCTCATCCCGATATTGCCGGCTTCCGAGAAACGTAACTTTGCAGGATTGGAATAGAATTTATCGGGTGAACTTTCCACAAATCCAACCGCAAAAGAATGGTCATACAAATTCATTCTTCCGGGTATCTGACAATTTATTTTGTAATTAAAAGTCAGAATAAGTATTAGTATTATGTATTTAATAATTTTCATATCATAAAAAGCCATTATTATTTTTGATATGAGTTATTTTGTTATTAATTTTATAAATATAAGAAATTATTATTTTAAATAAAAATATAAACATTTTTTTGAGGCGATAATGAAGCATTATTTTATAATTATTTTAGCATTTTTTGCGATTAGTATGAATGCTTTTTCTCAGGAGATAGAAGCACAGGTATCTGTAAATATGGAGCAACTATCTCAGGAAGCACGTATTGACGTTTCTTCTATGGAAAATGATTTGGAAAGATATATTAATAATCAGAGATTTACTGATATGGACTGGGACGGTCCGCAAATCCCGGTGGATATTACGATAGTCCTTGCCGGTGGAAACGGCTCATATTCCGCAAGGATGTTTATTGCTTCCAAGAGGTATATTTACGGTCAGGAAGGTGGTACTTCTGTAGCACTAAAAATGGTGGAAAATAACTGGTCTTTTCGCTATCAGAGAGGTGCAATGTTTTCATTTAATTTAAACAGATTTGATGAACTTTCGAGCATAATTGATTTTTATATGCTGCTTATTATTGGTTTTGATTTGGATTCTTATAATGAACTTGGCGGTACACGCGTTTTTGAGCGGGCAAAGAGAATTACCAATATTGCTGCAAACCAAAATGAACAGGGATTTGAAAGATTTACCAATCCGGGACAGTTCTCTAAAGTTGCACTTCTTACAGAATTGACCGACCCGAGAATGGAACCGTTCAGAAAACTGATATTTGAGTATTACTATGACGGTCTGGATATGATGGTTGAAGACAGAGAGCTTGCAATGCAGACTGCTGCTTATATTATCTATGAAATGGCAGAATTTAAAGAAAATAAGCTAATGACTCCAAGTCTTCTACTTCAGGTATTTTTCGATTCTAAATACCTCGAGCTTGCTGATTTATTTAAAAATTATGAAGATAAAGAAACCGTAAAAAAAGACCTTATGTATCTCGACCCTACTCATACTGAAAAATATAAAGAAATAATGGGTGAATGATTTGAAAACATTATGCGAAAAAGATAATTTTCTGGCACTTGAAGATAAGTATTCTGATTTCGAAAAATCAAAAATTGCCGTTCTTTCTGCTCCCTACGAGCATACTGTAAGCTATGGCGGCGGTACTAAAAAAGGTCCTGATGGAATAATTAATGCAAGCCAATATGTTGAGTTTTTTGATGAAGAATTCAATCGTGAACTTTGCTTTGACAAGGGCATTACAACTATCAAACCCATTGATTTTAAAGGAAAAACTGACAAAGATGCACTTGATTTGATAGAAAAAAAAGTTGATAAATTATTGAAAGCAAATAAATTTGTAGTTACTCTCGGTGGAGAGCATACAATATCATCCGCACCGATTAAAGCACACTTTAACAAATACCCGGAAATGAGCATATTACATTTTGATGCTCATTCTGATTTGAGGGATACCTATGAAGGCTCAAAATATTCTCACGCTTCTGTGATGGCAAGAGTATGTGATTTTTTCCCTCCTGAAAGAATCACACAGGTTGGGATAAGAGCTCAGTGCAAAGAAGAGTATGAATACATAAAAGAAAAGAACATAAAGACTTTCTATGCTCATCATATAAAAGCGATGAAAGATAAATGGCAAAAAAATGTGGTCGAAAATCTCGGCGACCAAATATATATTACTTTCGATGTAGATTATTTCGACCCTTCAATTATGTCTTCTACGGGTACACCTGAGCCGAATGGCTTTCTTTATAATGAAACTCTGGAGGTATTCAGAGAAATAGTAAAAGCAGGCAAGGAAATTATCGGATTTGATTTAGTGGAACTTGCACCCGTAAAAAATCTGCCTCATCCTGATATGACTGCAGCAAGTTTAATTTACAAGATGTTGAACTATTCATTTCAGAATAAATAATGGAAAACTTAAAGAAATTAACAGAAAAGTTTAAAAAAGATAATTCGCTTATTGGTCATGATGAATATTTGATTTATGAGCAGGAATTTATTAATGCGTTAAACAACGGAGAAATAAGAGCAGCTGAACCCGCCTCAGGAGGCGAGTGGAAAGTAAACCAATGGGTAAAAGAAGGAATACTTCTTCTTTTCAAAGGTGGAAAACTCGCAGACTGGTCTGTAAACGACCGATATAAATTTTTTGACAAACATAACATCCTGCCGCGAAAATTATCACTTATGAATAAGGTAAGGCTCGTACCGGGCGGCTCTGCCATAAGGACGGGCAGCTATGTAGCCGAAGGCGTAATTTGTATGCCTCCTATGTATATAAATATCGGCGCCTATGTGGACGAAGGTACTATGGTGGATTCTCACGCTCTCGTGGGAACCTGTGCACAGGTCGGTAAAGGTGTGCATTTGAGTGCTGCCTCACAGATAGGCGGAGTGCTTGAGCCGGCAGGGGCAAGACCCGTTATAGTGGAAGATAACGTAATGATAGGCGGAAACTGCGGAATTTACGAGGGAGTAATTATCAGAAAAGGTGCGGTGCTTGGTTCGGGAGTAATTCTGAACGGCTCTACCAGAGTATATGATGCAGTAAACGAAACAATTATTAAGACTACTCCTGACAACCCTCTGGAAATACCTGAAAATGCGGTAGTAATACCGGGAAACAGACCACTCGAAACTGAATTTGGGAAGAAATACGGGCTTAGCGTAGCTACTCCGATTATAATTAAATACAGAGATGACAAAACAGATGCAAAAACCGCTTTGAATGATATACTGAGGTAAATAATGGGGATGATTGGAAAAGACATTGATATGTCGCGGGAACTTACAGCAAAAGATAATCTCAGAAAATCAAAGATTATCACGGTAGGCTCTACCTTTTTTGCTGCGATTGTATTTCTTGTAGTTTATTTGATTACAGAAAACTACTGGCTTCTGGGCTTAACTTTTGTTATGGTTATTTCAGGTGCATTTTTCATTTATTTTGTAAATCAGTTTGAACGAAAGTATTTTAGTAATTTTGAGGAAGATAAGGAAAGCAATGACAGAGATAAATCAGAATAATCCTGTACCGAGATTAAGACAGGATTTATCATTGAATGCAGTAAAGGAAAACGGACAGGAATTTGTAGTCCTAAATGATTTGGAGAGAATCGCACCGCAAAATATAGCTGTTAGTATGCAGATGTTTTATGTTCTTCAGGCTCTGGACGGAAAAATGACGTGGTCGCAATTCAGAGAAACTCTGATGAAAGAAACCGGCGGAAGCAATGAAATTGCAGAGATAATAATTGAAAATATTATTCAGCTTTACAAACACAATTTTCTGGAAACAGAAGAGTATGTTGCACAAAAGCAAAAAATGATAAATGATTATCTTGCAATACCTGAAAGACCTCCTGTTTGTGCAGGCTCTACTTATCCCAATGAAAAAAGCGAACTGGAAGCAATGCTGGATAATTTTTTCAGTACAGTGAAGAAAGAAGAGATAAAGCCCGGTGCAAAAAGTATAATCGTTCCCCATATTGATTTTAAAATCGGTACTGACGTATACCGCACTTACGCGGCAGGGTATCATTCGCTGAGAGATACCGATGCCGATTTATTTGTAATTTTCGGCACGTCCCATTATGCCCATTCCGATTATTTTATGCTTTCTGAGAAAGATTATTCTTCTCCGCTCGGCACATTGAAAACCGATACAGAAATTATTGAAAAACTAAAAAATGAATATAAAAATCTGAAAATTGATGAACTTGCACATAAAAACGAGCATTCCATAGAACTTCAGGCAGTATTGCTTCAGCACTATTTCAGAGGAAAAGACTTTAAAATACTGCCTGTACTCGTAGGTTCTTTCCATGAATTTATTGAAAACGGTAAATCTCCCGATACCGCCGTGAAATCATTCTTGGATGCACTGAATAAAGTAATATCAGAGAATAATATTAAAGCTGCATTTATCTCAAGTGTTGACTTTGCTCATATAGGAAAAAAATTCGGAGATACATTTGATGCCGAAGAAAAGCTGGATGAACTTATTTCTGTAGATAAAAATCTGATAGAGAGTCTTACCGATAATGATTACAATGGATTTTTTCAAAAAATCAAAAATGATAATGATAAATGGAAAGTTTGCGGCACATCTCCAATGTATTCTATGCTCTCTTCTCAGAACGGATATAAAGGAGAACTACTGCAATACGGTCAGTGGTATGAAAAACCTACTCAATCTGCCGTATCATTCGCTTCGATAGCATATTATGAAAATAACCGGGATAAAAAATAATGGAAAAGAAGAAATTTTCAGCCAAATTAAAATCCTTTAAATTTATTGCATTATTCATTCTGGCATTTGGCGTTACAATTACGTTCAATTCATTGATTGACGGATTGGATAAACTACCTGAAAACAGTATCGTATTTACTTCGGGCATTCTTACGATACTTGTAGGTTTATTTTTTCTGAGATACAGCAGAAAAGAAAGAACTATCATAGTAGATGGGAATGGAGTAGAATATCACACATCAAAGCCTGAATATAATGTAAGCTGGAGCGACCTTGTACTTGTAAAATCATTCAAGGAAGAAGGGAAAAATACGGAAAATTTGATATTAATGGATAAAAATGAAGAAGTGTTATCAGTATCTTCTGCATTTTTTGAAAGAGATAAATTAATTTCCGCTTTCAGATATATAATTGAAAATATACCGGAAAGCTGTGATACAAATATTGAAGATGACAGAAAATGGCTGGATGAATAAAGCCAAACTACTATTATAAATTATTTTCATTATTTAGATATTTCAGAATATTAGATTTTACCAAGACTCTAATTAGAGTTTCCTTAAAAAGTCTGTTTTGCACATTGAAGAAGCAATGAATCGTATTGTCCTCCTTTGGAGGAGGTGTCCGCAGGACGGAGGAGGATTTTTACACTATTAGTCCACCCCCGTCCCGATAAAATCGGGACACCCCCGCCGGCGTGGGAAAAGTACTGAAATTGGTAATTTTCGAAATCGTAAAGATGTATTTCTTATGTGCAAGATTAAATTGACTGAATGAACTAAACTCTTGCACTTTTTCTTATTATAATTGCTCTAATTGTATGCTTTTATTCAAATTATGTATTTTTAAGGAGAATCTACATAATTGCAATTTTCATAATCATTTATTGCATGTAGGAATTACATTAATTAAAATAAATTTCTTTAAAATAATAAAGATCAACTTTTATTTAACACATAAAACACATCAATTATATGTTCGTCTGGTAATATTCTTAAACTTTGCATTTTCAGTAACTTTGAATATTATTATATATTAATTGAGGTTTTTTATGCTTTTTGACATTGACATGATAAAAAATGTTTACAAAGAATTGCCGGCAAAAGTGGATGCCGCAAGGAAAAAACTTGGCAGACCGCTTACTCTTTCAGAAAAAATTCTTTTTTCTCATCTTTACGATGACAGCGATTTTAAAGATTTTTCTCGCGGAAAAGACTATGTGAATTTTCAGCCTGACCGTGTAGCTATGCAGGATGCTACTGCACAAATGGCTCTTCTTCAGTTTATGATGTCCGGCAGAGATAATGCAGCAGTTCCTTCCACCGTTCACTGCGACCACTTAATACTTGCAAAAGAAGGTGCTGAAAAGGATTTGAAAGATTCAAAAAATCAGAATAATGAAGTGTTCAATTTCCTTCAGTCTGTATCTGCAAAGTATGGAATCGGCTTCTGGGAGCCTGGAGCAGGTATTATTCATCAGGTAGTTCTGGAAAATTATGCTTTTCCGGGCGGGATGATGATAGGTACTGATTCTCATACGGTCAATGCAGGCGGTCTCGGTATGGTAGCAGTCGGTGTGGGCGGCGCTGATGCTGTGGATGTAATGGCAGGTATGCCTTGGGAGCTGAAATTCCCTAAACTTGTCGGTGTCAAATTAACAGGAAAACTAAGCGGCTGGGCTTCTGCCAAAGATGTAATCCTAAAAGTAGCAGGAATACTTTCAGTAAAAGGCGGCACAGGAAAAATTGTTGAATATTTCGGCGATGGTGCTGAATCTCTTTCTGCAACGGGTAAAGGAACTATTTGTAATATGGGTGCTGAAATCGGTGCCACTACTTCTACTTTTGGTTTTGACGAAAAAATGTACACTTATCTCAAAGGTACAGGCAGAGCAGAAGTAGCAGAAGAAGCAATGAAAATAAAAGAACATCTTACGGGTGATGCTGAAACATATGCAAACCCTGAAAAATATTTTGATGAAGTAATTGAAATCAATCTTTCAGAACTTGAGCCATACGTAAACGGTCCTTTCACTCCGGATTTGGCTACTCCTATTTCAGAGCTTGCTGAAGCAGTAGAGAAAAATGATTGGCCCCAAAAAATCGAAGTCGGGCTTATCGGCTCCTGTACTAATTCATCTTATGAAGATATTACACGCTCTGCTTCTGTTGCAAGACAGGCAAAGGAAAAAAATCTTAAAGCTAAATCCGAATTTACAATTACGCCGGGTTCGGAACAAATCAGATATACAATTACAAGAGACGGTTTGCTGGATGATTTTGAAGAAATCGGCGGTGTAGTGCTTGCAAATGCCTGCGGTCCTTGTATAGGACAATGGGCAAGACATGGTGCCGACAAAAAAGAAAAGAATACTATAATTACTTCATTCAACAGAAACTTCGCCAAAAGAAATGACGGCAATCCGAATACTCACGGTTTCGTAGCCTCTCCTGAATTGGTAACTGCTCTCTCTATTGCAGGAACATTAAAATTCAATCCACTGAAAGATACTCTGAAAAATGAAAACGGCGAAGACGTAATGCTTGATGAACCGACAGGATTTGAAATGCCTGAAAAAGGTTTTGATGTGGAAAATGCAGGCTATCATGAGCCTGCGGAAGACGGCAGTGAAATAATAATTGATGTGGCTCCCGATTCCAAACGTCTCCAACTTCTTACTCCGTTCAAGCCTTGGAACGGTAAAGATATGAAAGGCTTACGTCTGCTGATAAAAGCTAAGGGCAAATGTACAACTGACCATATTTCTATGGCGGGTCCATGGCTCAGATACAGAGGACATCTCGATAATATTGCAAATAACACTCTTACGGGTGCGATTAATGCTTTCAATGATGAAGCAAACAGCGTAAAAAATCTTCTAACGGGAGAATATGATGAAGTGCCAGCCGTACAGAGAGATTATAAATCTAAAGGAATAGACACAATAGTAGTAGGCGATGATAATTACGGTGAAGGCTCTTCAAGAGAGCATGCTGCCATGCAGCCTCGCCATCTCGGAGTAAAAGCTGTACTCGTAAAATCATTTGCAAGAATACATGAAACCAATCTGAAAAAGCAGGGAATGCTTGCAATTACATTTGACAACCCTGATGATTACAACAAAATACAGGAAGATGATGTAATTGATATTCTCGGGCTTGAAGATTTTGCCGAAGATAAACCATTAACTGTTCGTTTGAAGCACATAGACGGAACTACTGATGAGTTCAAAGTAAATCATTCATATAACAAATATCAGATAGAATGGTTCAAGGCAGGTTCTGCACTTAATCTTATCAGAAAGCATATGCAAAAATAAATTAATTGATAAAATCTAAACAAAACTCCTTCACAAATAAATCTTTGTGAAGGAGTTTTTAGTAATTAACGAACGCTAAATATTTGGTTTTCTATATTTTAACTACGTTGATAATCTCGGAAGAATTATCATCAATTACTTTAATAAAATATACACCCGAACTAACAGGGATATTACTTTCATTATTACCATTCCAGACAATTTCTTTTTCTCCTTTGGCAGATAAGCCTTTGAATAAGGTTCTTATTCTATTTCCCATTTCATCATAAACTGCAATTTCTCTGTGTAAAGTTTCTTCGAAATAGAAATCGAGAATAACTGAATTATTGAATGGATTTGGATAAGCATTAAGATTATCTTCATTGCTTATAATGTTATCTTTCTTAATCCCAAGAATTATATCAATAGGTGATAATATTTTAAATTCATCGAATAGCGCTTCTACCATCAAGCCATCATCAAATGTATTGACAGCTGTGATTCTAAACTGAACTTCATTGTGAGATGCTATGGAGTCAGGAAGATAAATCATATTGAGCTTCCATTTGCTTTCCGGGTGCAAGTGTCGAGAGAGCAATATCCAGTTTTCTCCTCCATCAGTTGAGGCTTCAAAATCAAGTCGCGGTGGAACAGCATCTTCAGGCGGTGCAGAAAATGCCATAAATTTATACCAGTAATGATATTTAATAACGGGAGTTTCTATTACACTTAAATCATACACAGGAGATAAAGCCGTCGTTTTACCTTTAGATAATGATTTGGTTGCCATATCAAAAAATGAGGCTGTTCTTTTATCGGTTACTAAACATTTATCCCCATCTTCAGAGAAATCTCCTTCAGGTTGGATTGTGAATTGTGCCGAACCATCAAGACTTACAAGCTCAGGTTTGCCGATTTCAAACTGACCGAATTCAGCATCATCATCTTCTGCACCTATTGTCCAGTTCTCAGCTTCCTCGAAATCTTCATATTCATTTGTATAATAACCGTATAATATTTCGTATTCGGGATATTCGAGAGAAGGAAATGACAAAGTATCATCACTAAACTCATCATATCCCGTGAATTTATATTTCAGCACTCCGGATTTGCCAAGTGCAGGCATTGTTGCGAAATAATTTACGGAGTCGAGAGCTTCGCAGCTTACTTCGTAGGATGTTTCCCAGTTATCAATAGTATAATGCATTTTCAGATTTTCAATATTGCTCTCAGGTATGCTGATTTTACCTAATTTGAAATTCATAGTCAAATCAGAGTTTTTATCACCGATATCATCAAGTTTTTCATGCTCAAATTGAAAAGCATAGAGCAAATTAGTTCCAATTTTATGTTTATTAAATGCCTTGATAATCTCAATAATATTTGGAGTGCCATTCGATAAATCTCCGTCGTCATCATCAGTTATAAGAAATTCAAGGAACCATTCGCTATAGGCTACACCGGTATTTACATCATCAGGCACACCATAGCGGGAGAAATGCATCAAATCAATTACATATTCCTGCCCCAGCACCTCACTTAAATCCCAAATTGCACCTGATAATATCTGTCCGTCGTGATGGGATTCTCCTATAATACTATCCGGATAAATATTATTATTATCACAGGTTCTGATAAATCTGTCAGGTTCATTCGGGAATACACCTCTTCCTACTATCGGGTCATTTATCATAAAAGCTGAAGAAATATCTGCTATTGCCTCGTGAGTAGCCATATTCATCATACCTCTTTCCTGCCCCATATGCTTATACATTTTAATATTTGTTGCGTGGGCATATTCATGATAAAACACAGTAGGGCTTTCACACAGGAGCAAAGAATCATTCATAAAAGCTACATATCCGATAGTATCACCATCCATTGTTGAATAACCGTTTGGATGGTATCCGAAGCTGTAATCAGAATTTTCCTGCAAATCAAGTACCAGTTGATAGTCCATTACCTTAAGATTTGTATCAATACCTGTTATCCAGTCTCTTGCATAATTCACATGGTAAAACAGGTTTCGCTCCCATTTTGCTGCTTTTGAATCATCCCAGAGTAATTTATAAGGCTCATCCGGTGATATTGTATCTTCGAATGCAATTTCATTTGGAGTGATTATCCTGCAATACGGACCTTCGAGATTGGATGAAATTGAAGTATTATCTGTGATTTCTGCATTTATTCTTCCGTTTTCATCAGTCATATATTGCTTATCACCTACATTTATATACAGATTATGCAAAGGTTGCTCGGTAAAGTCATCAATTGCATACTTCTGTTTGATAAGAGCAGTGGAAGTAATCTCTGAATTGAAATTCAATGTTCTGTTTTGCCTCCAGACAGTTTCACCGGAATTTGCATCTACATATGCCAGATAATAATTATTTTTCGAATTATCTTTGAAAGGAATTTCATAGACTAACCTGTATTTTACTGAGTTTCCGCTTTTTATTGGAAGAATAAATAATTTGTCTTTGCTTTCGATATCAAGAAGCGAGTATTTGGTTTTGCTTATTTTATTATCAGTAGCGGATAAAAAAGCATCACGGTAGGAGATTTTTGCTTTATTATCAATTTCAATATCATTATAATAATCAATACCAAAAGCCATTACTTCTGCATTTTCATTAATGCGTAATTCAATCTCAGAAAGTAAAACGTCATATCCGTTATTGTTTTGAATATAAGATACATACCATTTGTTTTTTGCTTTTCTTGCATTAAGAAATCTCAGATTGACAGTATTGATATTCAGTAATCGTTGATGTTCATTGAGAAAAGCATAGGACGCCATCTCAATATTATTTTTTGTTATTCTGCTGTAACCTGTGATTTTTACGGGTTTTCCGAATGCCCTGTGTGCTGTCATCGTGAACGGGTCAATTATAGCTGTCCATTCATTGTTGTACAATTTATTAAATTGCTGCCATTCTGTACTAGTGTTTGAAAAATTAAAACTCTTATTAGTTTGTTCGGGTAATAAAATCTCTTTAACGTCATAATTATCAAATGCAAATAAACTATTAACTGCAAAAAGAGCGATTACGAAAAGGATTCTCTTTAAATTCATTGTAACTATTCCTGTATTTTGCTTAAAAACTAATTATATACACCCTCTCATAATCCCATTAAATGAAATCATCATAAAATATGGGATGAAATTATCATTTTTTCTGCAGAAAAATATTGATTGACTTTCTAATTCAATAT
>CAZIXJ010000002.1:0-26983 GCA_964542835.1 uncultured Hyphomicrobiales bacterium | reverse complement strand
ATATTAATTAGTTTTTACATTTAATTTTTTCGAAATATGGCACTATTCAGAGTATTATCAAATGATGTGGCTATTGACCTTGGAACTGCAAATACGCTTATCTGGCTAAAAGGAAAAGGACTCGTGCTTGATGAGCCATCGGTAGTTGCTTTTGAAAGCTCCACAAAGCACATTATAGCTATTGGTAAAGAAGCCCAGTCAATGATTGGAAAAACTCATAAAGACATAAAAATAATCCGTCCATTGAAAGATGGCGTAATAGCGGACTTTGAGATAAGCGAAGGTATGCTTCGCGCCCTTATCAGAAAAGTCTCCACATCCTGGAAGCCTGCCCGGCGGGTGGTAGTATGCGTGCCATCGGGAATTACCGAAGTGGAAAAGCGTGCCGTAAGAGACGCCTGTGAGCATGCCGGCGCAAGAGAAGTGCATCTGATAGCCGAGCCTATGGCAAGTGCCATTGGTATAGGGCTAAATGTACACGAGCCTCTTGGTAATATGATAGTGGATATCGGCGGAGGAACTACGGAAATAGCCGTTATAGCTCTTTCGGGTATTGTTACCGATGAATCTATCAAATCTGCAGGAGATAAAATGACTGCATCTATTGTGCAATATTTCAGAAGGTCTCACAATATACTTATCGGGGACAGAACCGCCGAAAGAATTAAATGTCAGGTTGGCTCTGCTCAGCCTCTCGAAGAAGAAATTGAAATAGAAGTTCGCGGCAGAGACCTCCTCTCAGGTATCCCGCAAATGATAACTGTAAGTTCTGCCGACATAAGAGAAGCTCTTGCCGAATCGGTTTCTGATATAGTTACTGCCGTACTCCGACTTCTCGAACGCACTCCGCCTGAGCTTGCCGCTGATATTTACGACAGAGGTATTATGCTTACGGGTGGTGGAGCTTTGCTTAAAGGACTTGATGAAAGACTAAAACAGGAAACAGGATTACCGGTGCATATTGCCGATGAACCACTTACCGCAGTAGCCAGAGGTACCGGTAAAGTACTCGAGCATCTTAACGACTACTCATCCGTACTTATTAAAAGCACAAGATACTAATATAATGAAAATTCCCGGACAGATAAATGCAAAAATTTTCGGCATTTTTTTCTAAATACAGAGTTTTCATTACTTTTACACTGCTGGTAATTATAAGTTTTTTTCTTATTTCTACCGGTGATGTTTCCAAAATAGGTGGATTCAGAACATTCCTTATAGGCACTTACGGGCAAATGCAAAAGGCGTTTTCCTGGATACCGAACCCGGGCGCACTTCAAAGCGAAAACAGAGCTTTGAGGAATCTGAATCTTGAACTTTCCGCTGATGTAATCAGGATGAGAAATGCACTTTTTGAAAATGAAAGATTAAGAGAGATGCTCGAATTTAAAGATAATTCAGAGTTTAGCATAGTAAGCTGCGAAGTAGAAGGAAAATCAGTAATTGAAATGAGGAATTATATTACTCTTAACAAAGGTAAAAAAGACAGCATTTTGCCGGGAATGCCCGTGAGAACTGATGCAGGACTTGCTGGAATAATCGTAAATTCTACCGAAAATTATGCACTTGCAGAAATACTTACCAACAGACACGTAAAAGTTGCCGGGAAAATTCTCAGAACGGGATTTGACGGAATAATCGTGTGGAATGGCGACCAAAATTTCAAACTTAATAATATCCCCAATACTTACGACGTAAAAAAAGAAGATATCGTACTCACTTCCAATTACGGGAATAAATATCCTCCCGATGTACCGATAGGAGAAATTATTGAAGTAAAAGAAGATGCTACTTCACTTTTTTATGATATTACAGTGAAGCCATATGTAGATTTCAAGGGTTTGCAGGAAGTGTTTGTAATAAAACATTTGCCTGACCCTGAAAGGATGAAACTGATAGAAAAAATGAAAGATGAACTCAAACTACTGATGAAGAAATAATGGCATATTACAGAAGAAAAAAAGATTTGAATTTGTATTCGAGGTTTATCATTTACGGTATTCTCGCAGTGGTTTTTTCTGTGCTTCAGGTGCTTACTTTTCAGCTTATTTCCATAGAGGGAATTACTCCTGATTTGCTGATAGTATTGGTAGCATGGATTTCACTTTATGAAGGAAAGCTGCATGGATTATTTGCCGGATTTGTAATCGGGCTTATTTTTGATTTCATTTCGTTTGATGTAATAGGTACAAATGCTCTTTCAAAAACAGTAGCCGGATTTGTGGCGGGATGGTTTTACTTGAGAGATAAAGAAGATATTATTACCGGCAGTTACAAATTCCCTCTGATTACGCTTCTGGCGGCTTTTATGCATAATATCATTTATTATTTTTTCTATATTCAGGTAAGCGAGCTTGACTTCTGGAACTTTTTTATCAAATACGGTATCGCCTCATCTTTTTATACTACTATATTTTCTTTGTTTGTAATGTTTTTTAAATTGAAAAAAAGATATTAAATTGTATTGTATAATACAGCAAAAAATTGATATAAATAAAAAAATCAAATAAACGGAGCTTAATAATGGCAAAGAAAAAAAATATCACAAGTCTGAACACAGGATTTTTTCAGAAGTACAAATTTGATATTATCCTGATTGCTTTAATCTTCATATCGGTTTTTGTATTTCTTCATGAAGCATTGCTTGGCTATGGGTTTATGTCTTCAGATGCAATATCATTCAGAAGTTTCGACAAATTTCAGGATACCGCAAGTGAGCGTGGCGAATTCCCTCTCTGGATACCTTATATTTTCAGTGGGATGCCTGCCGTAATGGTAAGTTACGGAGAGCGGGCATGGGATATTGTCGCTAAATTCTATTTTTCCATATCCCAGTTTATGATGGCGCTGTTCGGTGGGAACCGTGCTGCAATACTTGCCACTCACTACGGAGTATATGGTATCGGTATGTATTTGCTTATGCGTTCCAAGAAATTTGATAAATTTATTTCATTCTTCACTGCATTTGCAGCCGTTTTTTCTACTGCCGTAATAATTTGGATGATAATCGGGCATAATTCAAAAATCGTTGCATTTTCGATGTTCCCGTTTATTTTTATGTTTATTGAAAGTATTCGCATAAAATTTTCACTTCTGAAATTCGCAGGTCTTGCAATAGTATTGCATATTATGTTTGCGTCCAATCACATTCAGATTATTTTTTACAGTGGCATAGCTTATTTTTTCTATTTCGGATTTGAAATAATAGGTAGACTTATAAAAAAAGAAAAGATTAATTCTGTATTGATATCAATGGGAGCTCTTGCCGTAGCGGGAATACTTGCTTTCGGTATGTATGCAGACAGATATATGAGCATGCTCGAATATACACCTTATTCCACAAGAGGAAAGGGTGCCATATCAGAAGTTGCAGGCAGCAAACAAAGCAAAGACGGCGGAAACACTTATGATTATGCTACGGGTTGGTCTTTCAGCCCGAAAGAGATTATCACTTTCTTTGTGCCGAATTATTACGGATTCGGAAAACTGGATTACTCCGGTCCTGCTACCGGGAACAGGGAAACAAAGATTATGACTTACTGGGGCAACAAACCTTTCGAGGACGTAGCTCCTTATATGGGAATAGCTGTGCTGATATTTGCTTTTGCGGGAATTTTGATTTACAGGCAAAATGTATTTGTATTATTCCTTGCGGCAATGTCATTTTTTGCATTATTGCTGTCATTTGGGCATAACTGGTCGCCTGTGTTTGATTTTTTCTATTACAATGTACCACTCTTTAATAAATTCAGGGTGCCGAGTATGGTATTGCTTCTGATACAGTTTGCAGTGCCAATCCTTGCAGGATATGGATTAAAAGGGCTTCTTGACTTGAGAAATGCAAAAAAAACCGAATCATCGGGAAATAATAAAGTGCTTTACGTAATACTTATATTTTCAGGTGTTTTTCTGCTTTCCGGTTTAATTTTCAGTGCTTTAATGGAATCAAGTTACATACAGTCATTCGCAGATAGCCGCACAGGCTCGCAGTATCCTGCACAGATTCATAATTTCGTTTGGGAATCTGCCGTGAGCGACTGGTATCAGACCGGAGCTATACTGATTATCTCAGTAGTGCTGGTATTTCTTTATGTAAAAAAGAAAATAAACTATATCACTTTCGCTGCTCTGCTAATGCTGTTTTTGGTGATTGATATGTGGAGAGTTGGCTACAGACCTATGGAAACCGCTCAAAATCCTATGCAGGAACAAGTTTTCCAAAATAACGACGTAGTTCAGTTTATTAAGCAGGATGAATCCGTCTTTCGAATAGCAGACTTTGCTTCGCAGTCTCAGAATATTCCCGCTCATTATCTGCTTCAGAACGTAGGCGGATACAGTGCTGCAAAACTCAGAATATATCAGGATATGCTCGATGTAGCCGATGACGCATCTACTTCATATGTTTCAAATCCTTTCTTATGGAATTTGCTTAATGTAAAATATATTATAATGTCTCAGCCCGTAGAGTCCGGGCTAAGACCAATTTATCAGTCTCAGAGAACGGGGCATGTGGTTTACAGAAATCAGGGGATGCTCCCAAGGACGTTCTTTGTGGATAGCATAGCAGTATCAGACGGGCTTTCTATTCTGAAAAGAATGAAAGAAGGTAATTTTAATCCTGTAAGACTGGCATTTGTAGAGGAGGAATTATCAAAAAATATATCGAAGCCTGATTCCACTGCGTATTCTGAATTGCTTGAATTTGACAATGAATACTTAAAAATAAGGGCAAATGCTTCGGGTAATAATTTCATGTTTATCAGTGAGATTTATTACCCTGCAGGATGGAAGGCATATATTGACGGTGAAGAAACTGAAATTATCAAGACAAACTATGCATTCAGAGGTGTGATTGTACCGGAAGGAGAACATACAATAGAGCTGAAATTCTCTTCTCCTGCATTCAAACAGGGAAAAACTATCAGTATTGCCGGAAATGCTATTGTAGTTTTATTGCTGATTGGCGGTATATTTTTGCATAACAGAAATAAAAAACCGGAAGAAAAGAAAAATGACTGAAAAATTTATATTTAAGAAATTAGACAAATCAGGACTCGAAACTCTAGTAAAATGGGCTGATGATGAGGGGTGGAATCCCGGACCTAATGATGCCGGTGTTTATTGGCAAACTGACCCTGAAGGATATTACGGGTATTTCTTAAATGATGAATTGATAGCAGGAGGCTCTTTAGTTTCATATAACGGCGAATTCGGATTTATGGGATTTTTTATCGTAAAGACTGAATACAGAGGAAAAGGAATTGGCAGAAAACTATGGTATGAAAGAAGAAATAAATTGCTCGAAAGGCTCAAGGAAGGAGCTACGATTGGGATGGACGGCGTAGTTGATATGCAGCCTTTCTATAACAAAGGAGGTTTTGAAATTGCTTTTCGGGATGAAAGATATGAATTTGAAGCAAAATCTTATAATACAGACGGAAGAATAAAATTAGCCGAGATTAATGATTATAAAGACATTGTAAAATATGACGCAAAATATTTCGATTATCCAAGACCACAGTTTCTTATACCCTGGATGGATGTAAAAACTACAAATACTTACAAATACACAGAAAATGCTGAAATTAAGGGATTTGTAACTGTTCGCAAAGCAAACAAAGGATATAAAATATGCCCTCTTTTTGCGGAAAATGAAATAATAGCCGAAGAGCTTTTTAAAAAAGCTATGGATTCTGTTAAAGGAAACCTAATATATCTCGACATACCGGTAATAAATGAAAAAGCCGTAAAACTCGTAAAAAAATTCAACGGAAATTATGTATTCGAATGTGCAAGAATGTACTACGGAGAACCACCAAAGGTTGATATTTCCAAAATATTCGGAATTACAACTTTTGAACTCGGATAGGAGAAAGTGTTGATAATATGCAATTTTTTTCCCGGAATTAATATCGGTTAATGCATACTTTGTGCATTTATTTCTACTCTTATTCGTCAGATATTTTTCACAAACAAATCATATATTGTGTTTAATCAATATGACTGAATAATGCAGAAAGAACTTTTAATAATTGACGTAAGAACGGGAATGGAATATCTTATTTCGCATATCCCGGGCGCTGTTTTGATACCTTATGACGGCATAGAAGATAAAATTGAAAAATACGTTTCCGACAAATCCGCTCATATTGCATTGTATTGCCGTAGCGGACACAGAAGCGGGATAGCAAATGAGGTGCTGCATAATATGGGCTACTTTAATTCCGAAAATTACGGCGGATACAGAGAAGCTAAATTGCGGCTGCAAAGCGAAAATGTGTTGGATTAAAAAAAACGGCTACTGAAAAAAATCAGAAGCCGCTTAATTAATTTTATATTTTTAAATTATCAATGTCTTTGGAAAGATTTGTGTAGTATTCTTCTTGATTCGTTTAGCTTTTCATCTTCAGGAAGAGCAACGATTCTTACGTTCAAATCTGCATCATTTTCTTTGTTAAGATAATCTGCTACCCAGTCAATTACTCTCGGCGGGAATATTTCATCTCTTTCGAACAGTTCTCTGTTTTCGAGTAATATTTCGGCGGAATTTACGCAGCTCGTAGCAAGCACCGGCAAAGTATCATATTCCGGATTTGAATGAATATTTCCTGTTACGTATGCTTTTTCTGCAAGTTTCAGAGCTTCTTTTTTGTGTGTAAGTCCCCATTCGCCTGCCATCGTCATCCCGCTCAGGAGCATATGCACATTTGCACTTCCGTCAGGGCTTCTCAGTTCTACGGTCTGGCGTGATTCTTCGATTTTTAGTTTGCTTTTTTGTTGCGGATTTACGATAGATGCGAGATTATCGATATTCGACCATCCGAGCGGCACTCTAATAAGTGCAGACCTGTTTGATTCGCTCCAGCATACTTTAGTCGGTGCTTCCTGATGAGGCACCAATCTCAGGTAAGATGCAGTACACATATTGCCAAATGCATTAAGGCTTGTAGCGTATTTTATTAGTCCACCGATGAACATTTTGGCTTCATCGGAAAGCGAACCGTCTTTATTCGTCATAGCATTTTTTCCGTTCTTTGTAAGCTCATTATGGAAATGCAATCCGTTTCCGGCGTGAGCAATATCAATTTTCGGATAGAAAGTAGCAGTCATATTATGTTTGTATGCTACATTTCTTACAATCCACGCAGCCAGTACCATAATATCACCGGTTTCTTCTATTGGTGTAGGCAGGAACTCCACTTCCACCTGCTCAGCCATTTTTCCGCTAAGCTGCGGATAATCACTTTCGATTTGATTAATGTATCCCACTTCATTATGTACATATTTAATTTTGTCGGTAATCTGAGCGATAAGCCTCAGCATTTCATGGATAATATCCGCTGTTTTGGTGTAAGGCGGAGTAGCGTGATAACCTCTTTGCACCGGCATAGGATACAAATCATTAGGCTTATCACCGATGAGGAAGAATTCAAGCTCTCCAAGTGCATTTAATTCAAGCCCTGTATTCTTTTTGAACAGATTATGGGCTTTTGCAAGAATATTATCCGGCGCAAAATCAATCAGATTGCCATTCCCGTCAAGGAATCTGCACACAAAATCAAGTGAAGTATTATCAAACGGGTTGATGAATACTGTTTTATATACCGGTACTACGTACAAATCGGATTTTCCGGCATCTATCATTCCTTTAAATAGTGAGGAGCCGTCTATCCTTTCGCCTTCGGTGAGAATTATCTCAGCCTGCTCTTTGTTTGTAACGGGTATTCGTAATTCTTTTAGTTTGCCGTCTATCGCTGTGTAGTGAAAAGTAATTCGCTCGATTCCCTTATCAATAATAAGTTTAATCAAATCATCTCTTTGGATTTCATCTCTTTCTTTGCCTGTAAGTACTGAAATTTCATTTGCCAATGCAAATTTCTCTTTTTTTGTCATAAATACCTCTGTTTAATTATAAGCTACTAACAAGTCAACTAACTCATTTTTTGCATTTTTATCATATTACAACATTCAAAGTTACAAAAAGTTATGTAGATTATTAAAAAAAAATAGTCTTTTTCAAAAAAATTATTTAATTTTTGGAAATTAATATTGCATTTTTTTCTAATATCAAATTGGTGGAATATAATTATGAATTCAAATGATAATAATGTCGGAATTATGAAAATAGCAGCAAATATTTTATTTTACTGGGGCGCCGTTACTACTGTCCTGATATTAATTGGTTTATTTTCAGGTACTGATACGGATAGTATCGGCAATCTCCTTATGGGTACATTTTTTATCGGGATATTACCGATGGGGATTGGTTTATATCTCAAAATGAAAGTGAAGAAAAAACTTGAAGGGAAAGATGCTCTTCATGAGAAGAAGAAATATGCAATTAAGGAGAAAAAAGTAATTATGGCTGCTATTGATAATTCGGGCATACTTACTCTTTCCAAAGCTGCTCTTGGCTTGGGCAGCAGCCTTGATGACACGAAAAAATTTATGGAAACATTGGTAACCAAAGGGTATTGCATAATAGACGTAAATGATAAAGGAGTAATAGAATACAGATTCCCTGAATATACAGAAGATTAGAAAATGATACTCAAAATTTTAAAAGTATTAATAGCACTGCTGATAATTGATATTGCAGTAGCAATTATTCAGTTTGAAAACTATAAAAGTTTTTGGAATTCTAACCACTGCTATGATTTGTATGATGCTGCTATTGTTTTCTTTGGAGATTATGACGATGATTTGCAGCAGATTGGCGAGATGCAGAAAAAAAGGCTTAATTATGCACTGAAATTACATTCCGAAAAAAGGTTCAGGAGCTTTGTGCTTGTAGGAGGAAACAGAATTGACGGCTCTATCAAAGGTTCGCAATTATCTGCCCAATACCTTATCTCAAAAAATGTAAAACCGAAATATATTCATTATGATTCCGCTTCATATGACACCAAAACAAATTGGAATGAAGCGGAAAAAATTATAAAAGAGAATAGGTATAAGAGAATTATGTGCATCAGCTCTCCTCTTCATATTTACAGAATATCAAAAATTACAGAAAGGGAAGACTATTGCTATAGCTCTTATCCGTTGGAGCTTTCCGGCATTTTTGATTACATTGATATTTGGCAAAGAATTAATAAAGAGCTTTTTGTATTTGCTCTTTATGAGGTTCTTCCCGAAGACTTTTATCTTGATATGCTGAAAAAATACAGAGACCACAAGTTTTCAGAAGAAAAAGCAAATAATTGATAACCTATCAAAAATCAATCAGATTAATTGTTTTGAATTTTCAATTATCTTCCGACTGCCCTCTATCTGAGGATAAAGGGAATCTAATCGTATTACATTCCCTGCGGCACTTTAAAATTCAGGATACCATTTTAAGATTACACGCGGTATGGAATAAAACTTTCCTACATCTACTTCATTATAAAATGCTGAACCCGGCTCATCTGCTACTTTGAATTTTCTCGGGTCGTTTTCGAGAGTAACATCGTTAAGCATAAAGTTTAGTCTCCACTCTGCAGTAATTACGAAAAGCCCGAGTGGTTCTATCGGAATATTCGTTATAAATCCTATGCCTGATGCTATACCGAAGTTTGATGTGCTTGTTTCGTCTATTACTACAGCATCGTCAGTGTAATCAATCTGCGAAATATCGGTATATAAATAAGAAAATCCTAAAATACCATAAAAGTTTACTCTGTTATACGGATTGAAAAGCCAGTTGGAAGTTACTTCAAATAAATGGTCATAATTCGGATTGTTTTCCCATTCCTGTCCGAACTGGTCTGTTACAGTCAATACATTATTGGCATTTTTGGTATATAGATAAGTAGCGTCAAGAAGGAGAAAATCAAGCAACTGATAGTCAAAGCTTACACCATAACCAAACAGCACTGCATCTGAAACTTTATCATCGTCATCTCTGTAAGTAGTAACCAATGTATTAGAACCGGCTACTACACCAATACCAAAAGTTTTCGGATAAGGATGCGTAATATAATAAAATGAAGAGTCAGCATCATCATAATATTCGTCATCATAATCCTGAGCATATAAATTCTGTGAAAATACAGAAAGGAAAAATATCATCATTGAAATTCTGAACAATTTTTTTGCGTTATCAGTTGTCATTTTTATCACCTCGTTAATTGGTAGAGATTTTATTTCAGCAATTTTTTCAGCTACATATTTTACGTTGGAAGGCTCGTTTCTTTTGCCTCTTTTTGGCACTGGTGCCATATATGGCGAATCTGTTTCGAGCATAAATCTGTCTTTTGGCACTTTTTCCAGCACTTCTCTGTGGTCTGATTTTTTAAATGTAATATTACCCGTAAAAGAAACGTTGAATCCCGCATCAAGTGCTCTTTGCATTACATTATCAGGGCTTGAAAAGCAATGAATTACTCCTTTCAGACTGCCATCCTGCTCATCTTCTATTATGGAAAGCAGGTCTTCATCGCTGTCTCTGTTATGCACTATTGCAGGCAGCCCAAGCTCTCTGGCGATTTTTAACTGCTCTCTGAATGCTTCTTTTTGCTTTTCTTTTGGAACGAAATCATAATAGTAATCCAGCCCTATTTCTCCAACTGCCACTACTTTATTATTTTCCCGGATATTCTTTTTTATCGTTTCGGCAACTTCCGAAGAAAATTCATCAGAATTATGAGGATGAACTCCCATTCCGCAATATACATTATCGTGGCTGTTGGTAAATTCGAGTAACTCTTCGTAATCTTTCGGCTCTATTGCGGGAATTATTATCTTTTCCACTCCCGAATCAAAAGCTCTCTGCAGAGCATCTTCTCTGTCTTCATCAAATTGTTCCGTATTTATATGGCAATGCGTATCTATCATTAATTAACCTTTTAATTCTTCCAGTTTCTTAATTACATCTTCAGTATGACCTGCTACTTTTACTTTGCTCCAGACTTCTCTTATTGTGCCTTCAGGGTCTATCAAATAAGTTGTTCTGATAGTTCCCATATAAGTTTTTCCGTACATTTTCTTTTCGCCGAGTACATCATACAGCTTAAGAATTTCCTGCTCTTTATCGGAAATCAAATCGAAATTCAAATTATGCTTTGCAATGAAATTCTCATGACTTTTTACGCTGTCTTTGCTTACTCCAAGCACTACTGCATCATATTTTGTGATTTCATCCATATTATCTTTAAAAGAGCAAGCCTCTTTTGTGCAGCCCGATGTATTGTCTTTCGGGTAGAAGTAAAGCACAACCCATTTTCCTTTGTAATCGCTCAGGGATATTTCTTTACCGCCGTTAATCGGTGCAGTAAAGTCGGGTGCTTTTATTCCTGCTTCTAAAGCCATATTATAATTCCTTTATATTATTTCTTAAATATCAAAATCACAACAGATATAAAAAATGTAAACTATCCTACATACCTTGCATTCAATTCATTTACCAGTACAAGTTCGAGAGGATGAAGATTTTTCATATCCTGCTTTTTTAATTTTTGTTTAGACGAATCTTCTTCATCATACTTGTTAATACTTTGGATTTCATTAAAATTATATTTATTTGCATTAATATTCTCATCCAGTTTCAGCTCTATTTCCATACCGTTAAAAAACTCATTAATTACCGCTTTCATCCTTGCATCAGCCTGTTCGAGCGAATCAAATATAAAAGTAGAATCTACCGATACAATGATTTTATCATCGGAAAATTCAGGGAAAGACTTCTCAAGAAAAGCAGATATATCTCTTGCGTTTTTGCTTTTCAGCATTTTTTTCCAATTATCAAGGTTCGGGTCTGATTTTATATTATAATCAGTACTTTCCCGAGTTTCTTCTCTTTTATGTGTTTTTGGTTCCTTAGTCTGATGAACAGGGGCACTTTCATTTTTAATCTTTTTTTCTGTTTTGTACTCAGTCTGTGGCTCCTTCAATGCTCCGATTAATTCAGGTTTTTTTTTTAGTTCTTTTAATTCGTTTAAAAGTTCGGTAATATCAGAAGATGAATCAATCGAGGCAAGCTGAGAAAGTGCCAGCTCGAACCTTATTCTCGGTTGCGAAGAAAACCTCATATCTTTTATTGCATCATTTATTATAGTCATCATTCTGATAAAATCGTATTTTGTGAATTTTTCCGTAGTCTCTTCAAATTTTCTGATGTGCGAAGAGGCAGCTTCTATAATATTGATGTTGCCTGTTACTTTTACTGCAAGCAAATCTCTGATATGCTCCAGCAGTCCTTCGAGTGCTTCTTTCAAATCATAACCTTTTGAAACGAGTTTTGATGTGAGGTCGAACATAACAGAATTATTTTTTTCAATAATTGCATCAGTTATTTTAAAGAAGAAATCTTCATCCACAAGATGCAGGGCATCTGCCATATCGGAATATTTTACATCTTTCCCGCAAAATGCAATTACCTGGTCGAAAATACTCTGAGCATCTCTCATAGAACCGTCGGCTTTTTTGGCTATTGCAATCAAAGCCTGTTCATCAAGTTTGATATCATCACTTTCGGCGATAAGAGTAAGCTGCTTGATAATGCTTGCTGAGTTCATCCTTTTGAAATCAAACCTCTGGCAGCGGCTCAGAATTGTAGCCGGTACTTTGTGGATTTCAGTAGTTGCAAATACAAAAAGCAAATGTGGCGGCGGCTCCTCGAGAGTTTTCAGAAGTGCATTGAATGCAGATTTGGAAAGCATATGCACCTCATCAATGATGTAAATCTTGTATTTGAGGGAAGACGGCGGATATTTTGCATTCTCACGCAGCCCTCTGATATCTTCCACACTTGTATTGGAAGCACCGTCTATCTCGATTACATCCATAGACCTGCCGTCATAAATATCACGGCAGCCCTGAGGCATTTCGTCGGGACTCATATCTATTGACTCGGGGAAATTAACAGCACGTGCATATATGCGGGCGGTCGTAGTCTTGCCTACTCCTCTCGGTCCGCTGAAAAGATAAGCGTGGTGAACTCTGTTCGAGAGTATTGCATTTTGAAGAGTCTTCGTAATATGGTCTTGCCCGACCACTTCACTGAATTTTTGTGGTCGCCATTTTCGTGCCGTTACAACAAAATTTGCATTATTATCGTTTTTTTTCATAGTATTAATTTTTTTCAGAGAAAAAATTTTGTATTTTTAAAAAAATATTGATATAAAAATCAATTTAATGTGTCTTACATAAAAATAACAAATTATTTTATAAATAAAAGGATTTAAAATGAAAAATATTATGAAAGTATTTCCATTATTTTTATTTTTTGCATTATTCAGCTCATCCAATGCTGAATATTATAATAATGTAAAAATTCTGGAAGCCGATAATAGCAGAGAAGTAAATGTTTTGGAAAAAACCGCCGTTATCAGATTTTCCGAAGAGTTTACTCAGGCAGGAAGTATAAGTTCAGTTGCAAAAGGCAATGATTTTCGGATAGTAGAAAGAATGCTGAAAAAAGAACCAGATACGAAGGATATTCGTACTTTTCAAAATTATGATGAAATAATAGAGAGTGCAAAAGTTCTGGGCAGAACCTACGTGATAAAATATGATGAAGATTTGCCTCCTGAAGCATATTGCAAAAAATTACTGAAAAGTAATCCCGCAATAGAACTTGCCGAACCATACAGAGTGCATAAATTTCTTGAATATGTTCCGAATGATACTAAAGTTTTCAATCAGGTAGTGCTGGATATAATTCAGGCTTTCGAATCATGGGAAATTTATAAAGGTAGCGAAGATATTATTATTGGTATTTCAGATTCGGGATGCGACCAGGAGCATGAAGATTTGAAGGATAATATTGCCGTAAATAATGAGGAAATTCCCGGAGATGGAATTGATAATGACGGAAACGGATATATTGACGATTATAACGGATATAATTTTTCGTGGTTAGCCGATTCTACCGAGCCAAACAATACATTTCCAACCTATGACCATGGCACAAACGTTACGGGAATAGCCGCTGCCGTAACCGACAACAACAAAGGAATTGCAGGGGCAGGCTTTAAAAGCAAATTCTTCCCGCTGAAAATATCAGACAAAGGTGACAATATACTTTACGGCTATCAATCAATAATTTATGCTGCAGATAACGGTTTTGAAGTATTAAACCTCAGTTGGGGTTCGCCGGGTTCACCTTCTGAATTCGAGCAGAGCATAATAGATTATGCACTTGCCAGAGACGTTGCAATGGTAGCAGGAGCAGGAAATAAAGAGTTTGGTATGAGCAATTATCTTACGTTCTATCCTGCAGGATATACCGGAGTGCTAGGTGCTGGTGAGTCAGACTATATGGATGTGTTTGCACAGGAAAATTCTATGGTGGGCGCTTCCTGCGATATTCTTGCAATGTCCGAAGGTAATCATACTACAAAATCAAACAACGGCTATAAAACCGTAAGCGGAGGCACTTCCTTTTCTTCTCCTGTAGTAGCCGGAGTGCTGGCTGTTGCAAGGGGTATGCACCCCGAGCTTTCTGCAATGCAGGCAATAGAGTTTGTAAGACAATCAGGAGATGAAGTTGCTGATAAAAACTTTTTTGAAACTCAACTTCTCCCAAAAAGAGTGAATATGCTGAATGCAGTGCAGAATAACCCTTTTGATATTCCTGCTATTGTTCCGGAAAAGTATATGTTCTTAAATAATGATGACGTTGAATTAAACAGATTTCTTCCGAATGATACCGTAAAATTAAGGATTGAAGCTGTTAATCATCTGAAGAGTACAGAAAATCTTACTTTTAAATTATCCGTAGGCTATGATGCGAGAAGTTCAATAAACATAATTCAAGATGAAGTTTTTATCGAAGCAATCGACAGCGGAGAAACGAAAACAATTGAAGAATTTGAATTTGTAATTACAAAAGAGAATAATGAAGAAATGATTTTCAGGCTCGATATTACAGATGAAAATGGTTATTCTGATTTTCGTAAATTCGGTTTCGAACCTACAAAATCATATACAACTTTTAAAAATGACAATTTTGCATTTACACTCTCTGATTTTGGAAATTTCGGTTATTATATTGTAAACTCGGATGAAAGTTACGGCACAGGTTTCGAATATGCCGGATACGGCAATCAGATTTACCGAAACAGCGGTTTAATTGCTTCATCAGGATTTGACAAAGGCATAAATTTTCTGCTGAATGATTTTATGCCTGTAAAACCTTTTGCAGGTGAAAATCCTAATACAGGAATAGTAAATGACGGATACGCTCCTTCGCAGAGAAGAATTGGACTTGATATTACACAGGAAGTAGAGATAAATAACGATAACCCTAATTATTTTTCAGTATTGCTGAAAGTCAAAAATTCATCAACAAAAAATATTGATGATGTTGGAATCGGATATTTTATTGACTGGGATATTAATCTTGACGTAAACAATAATTATACTGAATTAATCCCTGAAGCAATTCCCGATAAGCTCAAAGGCTCGCACTCTGCTGCTCAGCTTGCAGGATTCGCAGGAGGAGACTTCCCTGTATTCGGAATGGCGGTTACATCTGAAGAGCCTAACGGCTTTGCTCAGTCTGCCGGACTTGCATATAATCAATTCAAAAATCTGGATGATGATTTTTCAATAAATATGCTAAACAGCGGTACTTCAATTCAGAATTCCGAGCCTGATGATATAGGAATAGTAACCGGAATGAAATTTAACGGCACTATGATTCCGAGCCAGATAAAGGAATGTAAAGTATGCTTTGCTGCCGGAGAAACTAAAGAGGAAATGATAAATTACTTAAAAGAATGTCTCGGAGGTGAAGTAAGTGTAAGAAATGAGCCTGAAAATGAGCTTTCTGTTTATCCACAGCCTGCTGCTGATTTCATAACTGTACAATCAAAATTATTAAATGATAGTTGGTCAAAAATTCGTATTTTTGACGTTTTTGGAAATGACATTTTCAGTACAAATAATTTTTATCCTGAAAGCGGAAAATTGAATATCAATCTGGATATTTCCGAAATCCCTTCAGGCAGATATTTTCTTTCGGTCTCTGACGGAACTGAAATCAAAGTCATTCCACTGACAGTTGTGAAATAAATTAAATAAAATAAATGTATTTATCAGATATTGAAATTGTAGGTTTTAAATCTTTTGCACAAAAGACTCATTTTAAGTTTTCTACGGGGCTTTCTGCATTTGTCGGTCCGAACGGTTGCGGTAAAACGAATATCGTGGATGCCGTAAGATGGGTTCTGGGTGAGAAGAAAGCCTCGGTGCTGCGCTCAGATGTAATGGAAAACGTAATATTCAACGGCACAGCAGACCGAAAACCAATGGGTATGGCAGAAGTAACTCTTATAATTCAAAATAACAGGGAAATACTCCCATCCGAATATAATGAAATCAGCGTTACCCGAAGATTATATCGTAGCGGCGAAAGCCAGTATTTTTTAAATAAAACTCAGTGCAGGCTTAAAGATATTCTCAATCTTTTTATGGATACGGGCTTAGGCTCGGATTCATATTCAGTGATAGAGCTTAAAATGGTAGAAGCTATTTTGAGCGGAAGGCTTGACGAACGTCGTGCTATGTTCGAAGAAGCTGCCGGCATCAAAAAATATAAAATTCGCAGAAAGGAATCTCTGAGAAGGCTCGACCAGATACAGCAGGACCTTGAGAGAGTAAGAGATATACTTGATGAAGTACGAAAAAACGTTAATTCTCTCTCTCGGCAGGCTGCAAAAACCCGCAGATACAACAAGCTGATGGATGAACTGAAATCCCTCGAAACCAAATTACTGCTTCAGGAATATCTGCTGATAAATGAAGAATATCAAAAAATAAAAGAAGTTCTTACTGAAACAGAAAAGAAAAAAAACAAAGCTGAAATAGAAATAAGCAGAAAATCTGAAGCCTCTGAGAAGCTGAAAATGAAGCTGAAAGAAGCGGAATATCAGTATAATAACGCTCAGGAAAAAGAAAAACAATACAGAGGTACAATAGCAGCGAACAATCAAACGCTTGCAGTTTCAAATGAAAAGCTGGTTTCTTCTGATAAAAACATAGAAAGAATACAGACTGAAATAAAAAATGATGCTGAAAATATTGAAAATCTGAAGGAGAAAAAAGCAGATTCAGAAAAAAGATTGCAGGAATTAAATGATACACTCGAAAAGGTTCTGAATGATTACACTGAAAAAGCTGCCGGCAAAGATGAAATATTAAGGCTCGTGAAAGCCAAAAGAGAAGAAGTAAATAAAAAGAATGAAAAAGCAATTAATCTTCAGTCTGAGCTTAACTCAATACTCGCCCTTAAGAAAAGGAGTGAAGAGAAGAAGAAAAATATTGAACGAAAACTTCAGCAGACTGAAGAAGAGAAGATAAAAGTAAGCATCAACATAGATGAGGAGAATTACAATCTGGAGCAATATGAAGAAAAGCTCCCTGATATTGATGAAGAAATTGAAAACAGCAGTAAAGAGCTCAATGAAGCTCTGGAGAAGAAAACATCAATACAAAATGAACTTGAAAATAAAAAGAATAAATTAAATGAGCTGAAAAATATTCTCGGCGGCAAGAAAGCATCTCTCGATTTTTTAAACAGCATAGTTCATTCCGATGAAACTTCAAAATTTCTCCTCAACAGCAAAGAATGGCGAAATGATAAAGAAACTCTGCTGCTCGGTGAAAAAATCGGAACTGATGATAAATACCGTATCGCTCTTGTTTCCGCTCTCGGAGAGGCTGCCAATTTTATTATTGCTGATAATGGTGATGAAGCAAAAGAGGCTCTGCAGCTTCTGAATAAATACAAAAAAGGTAAAGCAACCATTATAGATTTATCTTCTGCTGATTTGCAGATGCCTGAAATTCCAAAAATCAACAGTGATAAAGTAATAGGAAGTATTTATGAATTTATCAGGACAGATGATAAATTGCTCTCGGTCTGCTATGCTGTACTCGGTAATACTTACGTTACAGAAACACTCGAAGATGCCGAAGATGTAATAAAAAATGATAATGTAGAAAGAGTAGTTACACTCAACGGCGAAGTAATTACAAATTACGGCACTCTTAAGGGAGGCTCAAAATCTGAAAATGAAGCAGTCTGGGTAGGAAAAAAAGAAAGGACCGAAAAAATTGAGTCGGAAATAAGCGAACTGAACAATCAGATAAAAGAAGTATCCTCTGAAATAGAAGATTTATCTGAAGAGATTTCCTTTATTGACATAAATGAAATCCAAAAAACACTGAAACAAAAAGAGCAGGAAAAAAGCAATACAGAACAAAATATCAACAGAATAAAGCTGAAGATAGAATCTCTCGAAAATAAACTTTCATTAATCGAAGAAAATACTTTACGCTATTCCGATGAACTTGATGAACTTCAGACTGACGACAGCATAAACATTTCAAAAACCGAGGAACTGGAAAATTCTCTCAAATCAGTAAAAGAAGAATTAAATATTGCAAAAAATGAACTTGCCGATTCTGAAAATAATTTAAAAAATGAAGAAGAGAAAACAAGAGAAGCCGAACTGAACTCCGTAAGATTAAAATCTGAAATAAATAATCTCAAAAATACTTTAAAAAGCACTGAAAACAGTATTACGGGAGCCGAAAACCGTATAAATCAAAAGCATAGTGAGACTGAAAGAATCAAAGAAGAAAAGCATATTCTTACAGAAAAAATTGAAAATCTAACCGAAGAGCTTGAAGAACTGAATATTAAAGTGAATGAAGCAAAGAATGAACTTGATATTCTTGCAGAAACAAAAGATAAGTTCAGTTATGAATATGAAGAAGCCAACAGCGACATAAATAACATTCGAAAAGAATATGATAATCTGAATAATTATTATCATACTCAGGACCTTCTGCTCAATGAAAAGAGACTCAAACTTAATAACATTTCCGGCAGGCTTACAGAAAATTACGGAATTAATCCCGCGGAAAAAGACATAGTATTGGATGAGGAATTTGACATAAAGCAGGCTGCAACCGATGTATCCGAAATAAAAGAGAAACTTTCATCCATCGGTAATATTAACTTTATGGCTCTGGAAGAATACGAAGAGCAAAATTCCAGACTTGAGTTTTACGAAAAGCAGCTTAATGACCTCGAGGAATCAGAAACTACTCTGAAAGAAACTATCGAAGAAATAAACAATGAAGCAGAAAAACGATTTGCAGCTACCTTTTCAGAGATAAGCACTAATTTCGTAAATCTTTTCAAAAAATTATTCGGCGAAAATGCTTATGCTGATTTGAAGCTCGGCGAGGGTAATCCTCTGGAAGCTGATATTGAAATAATCGCCAAGCCACCTTTTAAAAAACCACATTCAATAGAAATGCTCTCAGGCGGCGAAAAAACTCTTACTGCAATTTCTCTGCTTTTCGCAATTTATCTCGTAAAGCCAAGCCCGTTCTGTATTCTGGATGAAGTGGATGCCCCGCTGGATGATGCAAATATCGGCAAATACGTAAATCTGATTCAGGATTTCAGCGAAAACACTCAGTTTCTTATCGTTACGCACAACAAGAAGACAATGGAAGCCGCCGATACACTTTATGGCATCACAATGCAGGAAAACGGCATATCCAAAGTAGTATCCGTAAAATTCGACGGCAAAGAAGAAAAGCAGCTAAATTAGAGAATTTTCGCTTTATTCAGCTATAGTCATATTAACCGAAATTATTCACAAAAGAAAGATCTCAAATATTATAAGTAAAAAAATATCATTATATCAGAGCGGATAATTCAGATTTAGAAATAGCAGGATTTTGAACTGTGAATTAGTCCAAAACCCCTGCTATTTCTTGTTCGTCAGAAAAATAAATGAATTTCTCAGGTTAAAGCTGTTTATTACAAATCCATTTCAATAGCAGGGATTTCAGAATTTACTGATATTCCAATATTAGGGATTAATTTATTAACGTCAAATGCACCAATACTTAAATCATCATTCAAATCGCCTGTTCTTATATACCAAAAGTAGTCCCCTTCTTCCATTGCAACATCACCGAGTATGGATTGGTCAGATGATGATGCAAAATCATAATAAATCCCGCTTTCAGAAAATGTTTGTTTGTCAGGAGAGCAAACCGGTAAATATCCTGAAGAACGAGCCAAAATCCAATATTCGCCATCGGGTGCATCGCCGAAATCAATTAATACCGTACCGTTAATATTTAAATAACCTGTTTTTTTTGCAATTACTTCTGAGTCCATTATATTATTGCCATCTCTAAGCTCTACGGTTACATTAACAGGTAAAAATCCGTTAGCATCACTAATTCCTGAAAATCTCATATTGAGTTCAACGATTTTTTCAACAGTATATGTTGTGCTTTCTATGTTACTGGTATCTGAAGCAGGAATACCTGAGCTAACTGAATTTCCGATATGAGGAATAAATTTATTAATATCAAATGCACCTATTGCACCATCCATATTAAAATCACCACTTCTTACGAGCCATTGTCCATTAGATTCAATCATTGCCTGCTCACCCAGAACTGACTGATCAGAAGAAGAAGTGAAATTATAATTAATACCACTCGTAGAAAGTGTGTGTTTGTCCGGTGTACAAACCGGAAGGTAGGTATTGGCTCTCACAATTATCCAGTAATCACCATCATCAGTATCACCAAAATCAACTGAAATATTACCATTTTCATCTACAAGCCCTGTTTTGGAAGCCACTACAGATGAAGACATTATATCAGCACCATCTCTCAATTCAATAATCGCACTCATACTTTCATGATAATTGCCATTATAAAAATCACTAAAAGCTATATCAATTGAAACGATTTTCTCAATTACGGGTTCGTTATATTGAATGTTTTGTAAATATGGATATCTGTCATTAATATTGCTGTCAAACGCCCAGGTACTGTCGAAATCCCAACCGTGATTTGTAAAAGTTGTGTCTATTTGCATATCAAAAGTTGTTCTTGGAAAACCACCATCCGATACGGTAACTCCACTTGAAACGGTATCCCAAATACAGTTGTTAATATCTCCAAAATGATTTTCAGAAGCAAATCCTCCGATTTCATCCTGCCAAGCTTGTACGCTTCCGGTTGAGTAACAGTTGTTTATTGTACCATAGTTGTTTCTACCGACAAATCCTCCAACTATTTCATCTCCTGTTACATCTCCTCTTGAATAAGAATCGGTAATCGTACCATTTGAATACCATCCGATAAATCCTCCAATATATTTTTCAAAGCTTACAAAACCATCTACCTGACAATCAGAAAAACACTCATATATGTTAGCAGAAGCAGAGCCTATAAATCCTCCTACATACATTATCCCGGATATATCACCCGATGTATTACAGTTTCTTACAACTGTGTTCCCGCCAATTCCCCCTGCCAAAGCACCTACATAGCGGTCTGCCGATATGCTGCACTGTTCGATTTCAAGATTTTCAATAACCTCATTATCGCCGGATGCGCTACCGATAAAGCCTGCTCCATCCTTGTCATAATCATATACATAAAGATATTTTACAGCATAATTATTTCCATTGATACTACCTTTAAAATCTTCATAATATCCTATTGGAATCCAACCTCTGCCGTCGTTCCAGTTTTGAGTTTCACCTGCATCGATGTCATTATCAAGTTCGAAGCTTGTATCCCATTCGTATTGGCTTTCTGATAACCATCTTAATTCCTCTAAAGTTTGTACATTCAGGTAGCCGTTGCCATCTGAATCTTCAGGTCTGTAAGATTCATCAAGTTCAATATAAGGGTATCCTGAATCAATATCCCAAAGGAAATCAAAATTCCATCCTGCATCCGTATAAGTAGATTTTGTCTGAAGTTCAGATGTAGTTTTTCCAACACCACCATCAGAACGTTCAGTACCACTCGCTTCGGCATCCCAGTAAGAATTGTAAATATCATTAGGATTCTGTCTGAAAAATCCAATTAACCCACCAACACTATCTCTGCCTGAAACAGCAGCATAAGACAAACAGTTATGGATTTGACCGGAATAATAAACATACCCTATAAGACCGCCGATATAGTCCTGCCCGGAGATATCACCTGAGACAACACAATTATATATATCTGTAATCCTGCTGTAACCTACAATTCCTCCGGCAGTATTATTATCATTACCATTACTGATAGTGCCGTTATATGAGGAATTAACAATAATGCAGTTCTGTGAACGATAAAGCATTCCTCCTGCGCCGCTGCTATTATGAATATCACATTCCGAAGTACTGTTGTAAATATTTGTTTTGTAGCCTCTCCCTATCATTCCGCCGGCATCATAATTAGCATAAATATCTCCTGACACATAACAGTTTCTGATAATAATATTATCAGCATCACCTATTAATGCTCCAACATCTTCATCGCCTGCTATGCTGCAATTTGTGATGCTAAGGTTTTCTATGATACTTTCATCATCAGGTTCGACTAACCCAAAAAAACCAACTACTTCAATATTTGGTCTGTTTATATAAAGGCTGTCAATTTTATAGCCGTTTCCATTAAAATTGCCTGAAAAAGCTGTTTCATCATTACCAAGAGGTCTCCAACCATAACCAAAATTCCAATTTTCGGTGGCGGCGGCATTTATATCGTTGTCAAGTTCATAGTCATCATCCCATGTACCTTCATATTGGGCTATCCACGCGAGATGGCTTAAATTGCTTATATTTTTATATCCATTGCCATCAGTATCAGTGGGAGGAGTTTGTGAAAAAAGTGAATAAAATGTTATCGAAAGCAAGAAAATATACTTCAAAACTAACCTTGTAAATTAATTAAACATAATGAAAAACAAATAATATTACAAAGTTAATAAATATAAGAGTTTGAGCCAAATATAAATTTAGTTGAAACGAAATACAGAAAATGGAAAAATGCCTGAATATAGCGATAAGACTGAAATGAAACAAATTACATAATTAAAAAATAAAATATAATAATCGGAGCTACGAATATCAGGCTGTCAAATCTGTCTAATACTCCGCCATGCCCCGGTATTATATTTGAACTGTCTTTTACTCCGGCATCCCGCTTGAGTTTGCTTTCAAACAAATCGCCGAACTGACCGGCTACTCCTGTAATACTACCGATAATTATTTGTCCGGAAATGCTCAAATCAATACTGAACAGATAATTTAACAGAAATACTGAGCCTACTGCTCCTATATAACCTCCAACAGCACCTTCCCAGGTTTTCTTTGGGCTTATGCGTTCCCAGAGTTTGTTCTTCCCAATAGATTTTCCGGTAAAATAAGCAAAAGTATCGCAAACCCAGATACTAATTAATATAGTGAGAAAAAGGTGGAACCCGCCGTCAATATATTCACGAATAAAGAGAACTGCAATGAATGAGAATGATATGTAGAGAGTGGCAAATATATTGCCGCTAAGAATATTCATTGTGTTTTTTTCTTTGCTGAGCATTGCAAAAACGGAAGAAATCAGGAAGTATAAAAATAAGAGTGAAGGAATCATAAAATAGAATTTAGCAAATTCAATATTCAGAAATGCTGTAAGAAGCAATACAATATTGAATACAAATGTAAGATAAAACGAATTATTCTTACCGTCATACATTTTATGCAATTCCCAAATCCCTAAAGAAGAGATTATTATAATTAAGCTGAGAAAATAAATTCCTCCGAGCCAAATCAGCAATATCCCTGCAGGTATGCCAATAATAGCAGTAAGTATTCTTTTAGTTATTTCTTTCAATTTAATTTGTATAATTTGTTTATAATAATTTCCAAAATAATAAAATAAAAAAATTAAGTTAATAAAAATTATTCAGATAAAATAATAAAAGTGTAACTTTTTCAAATTTTAAAAAAGGGATAAATTTCCTCCTTTTTGAAAAGGAGGTGGCTTTACCGACTGCTTGCAGGCGGTAAAGTCGGAGGATTTATTGACTTTGTAATAATTTTTATTTTCTCTCAATATGAAAAAACAGACTATTTAAGGATGCTTTAATTTTATACACTTGCATTTTTCATTTTTCGTCAAATAGTGATGATAATAATAATTTTTGAGATAAAATGATATGGATGCACTTAGATTTGAAAATATTGAATATTTTTATGCATTATTTTCGCTGCCTTTATTTTTTCTTCTGTATTTGATTTACAGAAGCAAGATAAAAAAGGCAGCAGGTAAATTTGCATCACCTGCAATTTTTTCAAAATTGAGTCCTCAAAAGTCACGTTCTAAACCGTGGATTAAATTATTTCTTTTATTGCTTGCAGTTGCTTCGATTGTAACAGCAATGGCAAATCCTCAGATTGGTTCTAAACTGGAAGAAGTGAAAAGGGAAGGTGCCGAAATATTTGTGGCGATTGATTTATCTAACAGTATGAAATCCGAAGATATTAAACCAAACAGACTGGAAAAGTCAAAAAGAGCTGTAATTAATCTTATTGATAAGCTATATAATGACAGAATAGGAATAATCGTTTTTGCAGGAAATGCATATTTGCATCTGCCCCTTACAACTGATTATTCTGCTGCTAAACTAATAGTTTCCACTCTTGATAACAGTATTATCGAATCACAGGGTACTGCTATAGGAAGTGCGATAGAACTTGCAGAAGAATCCTTTTCGGAAGATGATGCAAGGAATAAAGCTCTTATCATAATTACAGACGGAGAAAATCACGAGGATGATGCTCTGGGAGCTGCAAAAGAAGCAAATGACAAAGGCATTACCATACATACAATAGGTATGGGTTCTGTGAATGGCGGACCAATTCCTGTTTACAGAGACAATCGGCGAGTTGGATTTTTAAAAGATTCGGAAGGCAATACTGTAGTTTCCAAACTTGATGCTGCGGCACTGGAGCAAATAGCATCAGCAGGAGACGGTAAATTTATTCGTTCAGGAAATACAGAGCCTGATTTGAAAAAATTAATTGATGAACTTGAAAATCTTGACAAAAAAGAATTTGAAGCAAAAGTATTTACTGACTATGATGACCAGTTCCAGTATTTTCTGGGCTTGGGTATATTGCTTTTAATTTTTGAAATGCTCGTATCATCAAAGAAAAATAAATATTTATCGAGTCTTAATGCATTTGCGGGTGGCAGGAAGAGAGAATGAAGTTGAAAACAAAACATATTATAATTAACGGCGACAGCCGCAAAATGGATGAACTGAAAGCTGAATCCATTGACTTGGTAATTACTTCTCCACCTTACTGGCAGCTAAAAGATTATGGTTCTGAAAATCAAATCGGATATAATGACAGTTACGAAAATTATATAAATAATCTTAATCTTGTTTGGAATGAATGCTATCGTGTTTTATCTCCGGGCAGCCGTTTGTGCATAAATATTGGAGACCAGTTTGCAAGAGCTGTATATTATGGTCGCTACAAAGTAATCCCAATAAGGACTGAAATTATCAAATTCTGTGAGACTACCGGTTTTGACTATATGGGCGCTATCATCTGGCAGAAAAAAACTACTTCCAATACTACAGGAGGAGCATCTTTGATGGGCAGTTATCCATACCCGAAAAACGGCATCGTTTCAATTGATTATGAATTTATTTTACTTTTTAAAAAACTTGGAGATGCAAAAAAGCCTGAAAAAGAAATTAAAGAAATGTCAAAAATGACCAAAGAAGAATGGAAAACTTTTTTCGATGGACACTGGGCTTTCGGTGGAGCAAGGCAGGACGGACATATTGCAATGTTCCCTGAAGAACTGCCCAAAAGGCTTATTAAAATGTTTTCTTTTGTGGGAGATACAGTACTTGACCCATTTCTAGGCAGCGGTACTACATCTCTTGCTTCCAAAAATCTTAACCGAAATTCTGTCGGATATGAAATAAATTCTGACTATATCCAATATATTAAAGCCAAACTTGATATTGAGCAGGGAGATATATTTAACTCTGATTATGTGTTTAAAATTCAAAATAATGTAAATGCTGATTTTTCAGAAGAAATTAATAAATTGCCATACATATTTGAGGATTCCCATTTACTTGATAAAAAAACTGACCCGAAAAAATTACAATACGGTTCAAAAATAGATAGTAAAAGCGAATCAAAGAGAGAAGATTATTTTACTGTAAAAGATGTTTTAAGTCCTGAATTAATAAGACTAAATAACAATCTTACAGTTCGGTTAATTGGAATTAAAGAGGATAAACAAATAAACGGAAATGCTCTGGAATTTCTAAAATTGAAAACTAAAGGACAAAAAGTATTTTTTAAATATGATGTAAAAAAGCATGATGAAAATAATAATCTGCTCGTTTATATGTATTTAAAAAACAAAACTTTCATTAATGCACACTTAATTAAAAATAGGCTTGCTGAAGTAGATGAAAGTTATAATTACAAGCACAGAGATAAGTTTATAAAATTAAGGGTTGCAAATGGCTAAAGAGTGGATTTTAAATAGTGCTATGAACAGATTCCAGTTGAATTTTAAGAGGAATGTAGGTGCAACATCTGAAAGCATAAGAAAATGTAATCCCAAAACATTGGAGGATTGGAAACAGTATTATTTTAATAATGTGAGAACTCCTGAACATATAACAGAATTAGGGAAAAAACTTTATATTAAAATTACTGAAGTAATTTATTCAGAAGTAAATGAAATCACAGAAGATGATTGCATTAAATATATGCACAAATTAGTAATTGACAGAACATTTGACGGATATATTACCGAAATTAAAACAATTTATGGTCAACTTGAAAATGAGTTGGGATATAAAATTGAATCTGCACCTGATAAATGGGATAGGCTATTTAATGTTGATTTTTTCATAAAAATAAATGATAAATATATTGGTTTACAGATAAAACCTGTTCATCAGGGAATTCAGTTGTCACAAATATTCAAAGAAAAGGGGTTTCAGGAAAAATCCCATTTAAAATTTCAAAAGCAATTTGGAGGAAAAGTTTTTTACATTTATTCTTCGAAAGAAGGCAATAAAAAAGTGATTTTAAATAATGATGTTATTGATGAAATAAAAACTGAAATTTCCCGATTAGAAAATTAAGATTTTGTAATATTTAATTATATTACTTGGAGATTGAAACTA
>CAZIXJ010000001.1:20789-27346 GCA_964542835.1 uncultured Hyphomicrobiales bacterium | reverse complement strand
ACGTCGGAATTTTTTGTTATTTCAACAGTTTGCTTTTCGGTGCCGTCCAACCTTGAATATGAAACAGTATAAGTTTTAGTTTCATTATCATATTCTTCTATCATTAATTTACGGGTACCGTTCCTTTGGAGATTTTCATCTGTTCCCAAATTGATAATATACATATCTTTTTTGGAAGAGATTGTTCCGTCTGCGTTTTCTTGCCACCATTTGCCAATAGCAGTAGAATCAGTATATCCTTTTGGAGAGTCATATCCCATAAGAGCTTCGTCGTATGGAATTTCTTCATCAAACATAGCGGGTCCTACATTGATAATTTTGGCGAATTTGGCTGTATTGAGTATAATATGATAGCTGTCTTCAGAGCAGTCAAACCCCAAATCCCAGATGGAGAATACATTATTTCCTACTATGGCATTTGTGCCCAAATCAAAATAAAGCTGCTGAGAGTAATTGACTCCCATCCCCACATTATTTGATTCCACATCACCTCTGTCATACGGAGCAATTGGAGATTCTTCTTCGAAACATCCGAAAAGAGTAACAGCGAGTATTATAAATATTATTTTTTTCATATTAATTTATCGTAAAGTTTAATTTTGCAAATAATGTTCTTCCAAAACCAATTGGGACTGAATAGCTCCCGCCTGTATGGGCTTCACCGGAAACTGCACCGATTCTGTCGAGGTCTTTTACGTCAAAAAGATTTTTTACGCCTACTGCGAAAGTGAGCTTGTCATTAAGAAATGTTTTTGATAAAGTCAAATCCAGCATATTGTAATCTTCTATATTATATTCTGATATTTCTTCGTCTTCTGTGATTACGAATCCTTCTTTTTGTCCTGTATATTTGTAAGAAATTGTAAATTTTGTTTCAATTTTAGGAATTGAATAAATAATTGTTCCGTTAAATTCATTTGTAAAAATGAAATCATCACTCTGCACATCTTCAGATAATGTATATGATTTTGCAAGAAGAGAATATCCGAATTTTGAGCTTATATCAGGTCTGTAATAACTCAAATCAAGATTAAAACCACCTGTTTTGTATTCACCGATATTTACATATGAATACAAATCGCTTTCTACATTAGCAAGAGAAATCAAATCTTTAATATCGTTGTAGAAAACTGAAGGTTCTAATTTAAAAGCATGCTGTTGATTCTCCTTGTGGAAATTAAGAGATAAATTGAAACTGTTGGAAGTTTCAGCCTGCAAATCTTCAGCTCCCTGTATATTATGATTAATATCTACGAAAAGAAAATACAATTCTTTAAGAGAAGGGGCGCGAAATCCTTTAGCATATGAAGCTCTTGCAGTAAGAAAAGAAGTAACATCATATTTCAGATTTAAAGATGGTATTATTGGTGCTTTGTATTCAGTATTATGAATTAATCTGAGAGCGGGTTGAATTTTAAAATCTTCAGAAAAATCATACTGCATACTCCCGAACCAAGCATAATTGGAAATCTGCATATTCTCATTTTTTATTTTTTTTCCGTAAGCATTATCAATTTGAATATCAAAGCCCGTCTGATACTTAATTCTTGAAGATGCCTTATCATCACTGAAAGTAGCCCGTGCTATTATGGAATTAAATACAGATGTATCTTGGTCTGCTGGGTCAGAAGTCATTTGCTCATCAAGCGTAACAAGATTTTTTATGAAAGTATTCTTTATTCTTGTATAATCAGAATAATTTAAGGTAATATCATAGAATTTTGAATTTCCGAATGTACCGTTGAAAAACAGTGAATTATTAAATCTGTAAGTATAATACTTGTCATCAAAGGCTGATTCTCCATAAGGCAATCTCGGACGTCCGCGATTTAAAATCAAATCCTGAAAATAATCAAGTTTGTATTTGAGTTTATAATTTTCCTGATCTAAAATATACTGAAAATCACCAAAATACTGCTCTTTGGGTTTCCACTGTTTGTAGCGGGAAGTGTCCGGGTCGTTGTAGCCACTGAAAAAATATCTGCCTCCATTGGCGATAAATTTATGATTTCTGTAACTGTATGCAAGGTTTCCGTCAAAATTATATTTACCGACAGATTCATACAGGGAATTCATTGTGAAATGCAAATCGTTGTCAATTTTGTCATTTGTGATGATATTTACAACTCCGCCAAGAGCATCAGTACCATAAATTGCAGACATCGGACCCTCAATTATTTCGATTTGCTTTACGTTGTTCATATTTATCTGCGACAAATCTACATTTCCGTTCAATCTGCCGATAACGGGTACACCGTCAATCATAATTTTTATATTTTGTCCGCTTATGCCGTTTATGCTCATACTGCTTCCGAGAATACCATCCTGACTGAGAGATACATTGTTCTCAGTAGTCATTACTTCATATAGATTATTGGATGCCCGGGACTTAATTTTTTCATCGGATATTACCGAAATATTATAAACGCTTTTTTGTATTGATTTTGGAGCATACTGCCCTGTAGTTACTATTTCACCGAGATAAATATCAGTAGAATTTAGATTAAATATCGGATAATCTGCCAGATTGATGGTATCAGTAAAGCTCTCATATCCCATATAAGTAATATTTACAAAAGCAATACCGCTGTAATCCATTTCAAATAATCCTTTTTCATCTGTGAAAACCATTTTTTTGAAATCGGATTTTTTCGCTTTTACGAATACAGATGCAGAAGCCAGTGGTTTCTTGGTTTCTGCATCGTAAACGTAATGCTTTCCTGCAAAAGTATTTGCAGTAAAAAGAATTAATATGATTACAATCAATTTCATTTTTTATAATTATTATTAATTGATAATTTTAAATATATGCAAAAATTGCAATGTAATCAAATTATCTAACGATTATTTTTTCAGTTTTTACAAAACTTCCGTTTGAAATTGTAAGAAAATACATTCCTGCATTCAAATTATTTATGTCAAGCGAATTTGCTGAAAACCCGTTTGAATTGTAATTCTTATTAATTACAATCTGTCCCTGAATATTTCTCAATTCAATTCTGAAGTTTTTATTAATCTGATTATCAGTGACTATATTTATGGTTCCGCTGTTATCAATTACATTCGGATAAACTGCGAAAGCAAATGAATTGTCTTCATTTACAGAAGTAGTAAGAGGTTGCTTTTTGAATTTCACAACGCCTGTTGCACTGCCTTCGTAATCGGTAAACTGAAGTTTGTAAATATCACCGCTTACGGCTCTTATGAAATAAACCCTCGGATGGATTTCATATTCTACGGGGTCCATCGTGAGAAGTTCTTTCCAGTCATCACCTATTTCAGTAAGATTATCAGAATATTCGATTTCATTTGGCGGAGAGGTTCCATCTTCAATATCAGCACTATCTCTCTGAACAACTGCAACGAGTAAATTGCTTTTCACTCCTGTTACAGGGTAAGGATAAAGCTCGCCGCTCTGCATTTCAATCAGTTTAGTCCATTTTGTAAAAGTAATATCCCAAAGGTAAGATTTCGGTTCTCTGTCAATTACGCCTGTATCAAAATTGAAATATATAAAATTCTTTTCTTCATAATTATTCATATCAATCATTTCATCTACTACTGTAGAACCATCTGTATCATCAAGTTCCGCATATTTAAAATACCATTTTCCCGATATTTCGCGGCGGTCTATCATAAATTTGTAATATTTAGAATTGGGAAGCTCAATTACAAAAATTGCATAACCCAAAATACCGTGAGAACCCATATCATAAGTACCCCAGCCGTAATCTTCCGCATCTACTTCAAATCCGTATTTGTCTCTGTTGATAGCACCTACATCCCATGTATAATCAGAGTTGTAATACTGTACCCAGTTTTCCTGGTCGTCCGGAGACAATTCAGTAAGGAACTGGTCATATTCGAGGTTTTCCACGTGATAAACTTTCACTCCGGCAGGTCCGTTTGCTAAAACTCCGGCATCGAATTGAGCTTTCTGAAAAGCAATATGCCAGTCCATACCGCTTGAATTCTGCACTTCACCTGTTTCCATACTGTACCATACCTGATTTACGGCACCGGCACTCATAGAAACTTCATCTTCCACAACATCAGCAGCAATAAGGCTGCCTGTAATTATCAGTATTGATAAAAGTATTAGTTTTTTCATTATATTATCCAAAAATATTTAACAAAATATTAACTTAAAAATTTAATACAAAAATAAAACTTATTGCAATATAAAAAAAATTTTAGTTTGAATTATATAACTAAAAAAATTATTAAAACAGTTGACAGTGTACTTGATAGAATTAACCATTTTCCTCTGCCTTTAATTCCGTTTTTGCCTTTTAATACCATTATTCCCGTAGTAGCTATTATAATAAGACCCACAGCAAAAATATCAGCTATCCAGGTCCACAAATTGCCGGGATTTCTATGAAGTAGATTCATTTCATAAAAAAGCGGTCTTCTTTGAATTCTTTCAAGCTCGCCTTTTTTATTTTGCAAATCATACAATAGTGAACCATTTTTATAATACACTTTAAATTTGCTTTTGCTTGGATAATCAACAAGAAGATAATTATCAGACTCACCGATTATTTCAAGTTGATTTTTTATCATATTTTCATCAATATCTTGAATTTTATCGGGCAAATCAAGTTCGCTTATATATTTCTTATCAACGTAAAAATCAGGATTCCAATCGCTTGCATGATTTATGGCTATACCTGAAACAGAGTAAATAATAATCAGAAAAAAGAAAATATAACCCAAGTCTCTGTGAAGTACATTATTAATTTTTTGCCATTTCATAGATTTATCCTTTTATATATCTTTTGCAATTTCATTGGAAATATCAATTATCCACTGTTCGATATTTTCATCCGGAAGTATTGCATCGGGCTTGTATATCACTCTGTCCGACTTCTTAACGTTTTCCACCGCAGTGCCTATTATTTCTATTTGAAACATCTCATCAAAAGCAACTAATACCGGTACTACAATAGCTTTTTCCTTTTCTGTAAGAATTTTATTAATTGCATTAGTGGTCGGTTCAGTATCATAATCTACAAGATGCCCGCACCATGAATATTCAAGATTCTCAATTCCGAGTGAGTCGCTTATCTCTATTGCCATATCTGTCATTAGTTTTTCCCATTCTGTATTGTAATCATGGCTTCCGTAAGCAACCAAAACACATCCTTCATTTTCAGGAATTTCAGACAGCTTGCCAATTCTTCTTATAAGGTTTACACCGAGAGTTTCAGTAAAGTCCAGAAGCGGTGCAATATGGATATTTGCTTTTGCTTTATATATTTCGATATTTTCCTGCTTTAATTTGTCAATTTCAGTTGGATTATCTTTAAGTCCAATTATATGGGGAATATCATCAAATGAATGAGTGCTTACAGTTAGCAGCAACGGAACTATAATTACATCAGTATAGCCTTCCTCATCAAACTCTTTCATCCTTGTAGCTATTGATGGTTCTGTATATTCCATAAAAGCATTTTTAATTCCTGATATTTTTTCATTGGAAAGTAATCTGTCTTCTATTCTGACTGATACATCAGCTACCATTTCTCTCCATTTGGTTGAATGCGAACCGTGGCTTACTACGAGTACACCGGTTTTTTTGTTATTTGTGATGGGTTGGATTTTCTCTTCCTTATTGGTACAACCCCATATGAATAACAAAAGCAAAGCTGTTGTTATTATTTTTTTCATAATCCTTTTTCTCCATAATTGTTTGAAATATATTCCTGCTCAAAGTCTTCAGTTTCATTGCAATCATTCTCTTGAAGAGGCTTGCAGCCAAAGGTAATCTCCATACCTTCATCAGTTTCATATTCATTGATAACATAATAATTTAGCATATAATAAAACATTTGTTATTGTAACCTAATTACAATACAAATATATTGCTATAAATCATTCAATACAATACCTAACAATAGGGATTTTATTGATTTTTACAAAAAAATGTTTTTCTCGTTTAAATATCTGATACTATTGAAATAACAAGATTTGCAAATTGAAATTTTAAAATATTCAATGGAATTATTAGGTATCAGGAAATATATTAATCATTGACGTCAATAACTCCGTTTACAATAGCATAAGCCGTAAGACCCGAAACAGATTTAATTTCTAATTTTTTTGATATATTTTTACGGTGAGTGGAAACTGTCTGATTTGTAATATTCAAAATTTGTGCAATTTCTTTTGTAGATTTGCCTTTGGCAACATATTGCAATATCAGCAACTCTCTTTTGGAAAGTTTTTTGTTATTACTGATAATATCAGATGAAGTAAGATATGATATTCCATTTTTCAATTTATCAACAATAAAATCAGGAGATTCATAATAATCAATAATATTAATATTGTTGTCTGTATTAAGTAACTGACTGCTGTCAGCAATTATATATATGAGGTAATTTTTACTTATTTTTAAGATTTGATGTCGAATTATCTGATAATTCTTTTCATCCATTATCAATACCGGATTTTTATATAAAATTCCATTTAAACGGCGAGAGCCATCGAATATTGATCTTCATTTCGGCAATTAAAAAATATTATTCATTCAATTAAAAGTTAAAAATATT
>CAZIXJ010000001.1:352-20779 GCA_964542835.1 uncultured Hyphomicrobiales bacterium | reverse complement strand
TATTTGTTAATAATTGAAAATAAATAATCAAAATCAATTTCTTCATCTATTACAATAATATTTCCAAATTTTTCACAAATCAAATTTGACATAGAATTTCTTATAAAATAAGAAGAAGAATAAAGAATAAAACTGATATTTTCATTCATTTTATAATACCATAAATTTCTTAATTCTTTTTTCCAGTATTTCAGCCTGCGGATACAATATGATATTTTCTATCATATCATGCAGTTTAATATCTTCATCTAGTTCGTAAATTGTTTTCAGCAACAACTTTTCATAAATATTATTTTGAAACGGCTTGAAGTATTTGATTAAAAGGTTTTTGAGGTCATCAAGTTTTTCATATAATGCATCATGAATTTTCATGAAATCATAAATCGGATACTTTTTCAATCTTTTTTGCAATTCTTCAGAAACATTTTTTGAATTTACAGCATCCAGCAAATCAATAATATAAGGAAAAATATCATTGTCTTCACTGGACAGATGAATTTTAACCTCTTCAATATAATCGGACATATACTTCTCCAAAACTTCAATATCTTTGATTCTGCTTTGTTCATTTTTCTTTATTTCAGTAATGAAATAATTAATTCTTGGCAGATATTCATTCAAAAAGGAATAGTGAGATTGCTGAAGATAACTGATAGTTTGCTTTATATCAAATTTATCAATATATTGGGGTTTAAACTTATTTTTGCTGGAAATTAAATGCATAAGTTCAATGAAAAAATACTTATCAATTTTGTATTCTGTACAGATTTCTGAAACTGTTTTGTCTCCAAATCCCAAATCAATATTGAGTCTGTCAAGAAAATCAAGAAGTTTAGGGTATTTTTTTACGAAATCAGCTAACTTATTATTAAGCATATTATTAAATAAATGAATGATGTAAAAGACTTAATACAAAAATAAAACTTATTGCAATATAAAAAAAATTTTAGTTTGAATTATGTTTTATTGCAATTAAAAAAAATAAATAATCACAAAAAAGCCTCAATTATTAAAGAATAATTGAGGCTACTAATAAAGAAAATAATAAATATTATGCTATTGTAATGCTTTCATCAAGATAAACATCCTGAATAGTATTCAGTAGTTCTACACCGTCTTTCATAGGTTTCTGGAAGGCTTTTCTGCCTGAAATAAGCCCTGTACCGCCGGCACGCTTGTTAATTATGGCAGTTTCAACTGCATCAGCTAAATCATTATTTCCTGATGCACCACCTGAATTGATAAGCCCGGCTCTGCCCATATAGCAATTAGCCACCTGATAACGACATAAGTCTATCGGATGCTCGGAAGTTAATTCAGAATAAATTCTTTCATCATATTTTCCATAGCTGCCTTCCTTATTCATTGCTTTATATCCGCCATTATTTGTGGCAAGTTTTTGCTTGATAATATCAGCTTCTATAGTTACCCCGAGGTGATTAGCCTGTCCTGTAAGATCAGCAGATGTATGGTAATCTTTGTCTTTTTTGAATGCGTTATTTCTCATATAAGTCCATAAAATTGTACCCATTCCGAGTTCATGTGCATAATGGAATGCTTCTGCAATTTCCTGAATTTGTCTGCTGCTCTCATCAGAACCATAATAAATTGTAGATCCAACTGCTGCTGCACCCATATTGTATGCCTGCTCCACAGAGCCAAATAAAATCTGGTCAAATTTATTCGGATAAGTAAGTAATTCATTATGATTAATTTTTACAATGAATGGAATTTTATGTGCGTATTTTCTGGACATCATTCCAAGTACGCCAAATGTAGAAGCTACTGCATTACAGCCTCCTTCTATTGCGAGTTTTATGATGTTTTCCGGGTCGAAATAAATAGGATTTTTTGCAAAACTTGCACCCCCGGAATGCTCAATTCCCTGATCAACCGGCAGGATAGAGACGTAACCAGTACCGGCAAGTCTTCCGTGATTAAAAATCCACTCCAGACTACCGAGAACACGATTGTTTCTGTCTGACTGAGAATAAATCTTATCTACAAAATCGGGAGAAGGAAGGGCAAGCATTTCTTTTGAAATTTTTGGTGAATCAAATCCCAACAGAAAATCAGTTTTATCGCCAAGTAAATTTTGAATATTTTTAGACATTACAAACTCCGAATATTATATATATTATAATTATTTAATAAAAAATCTGACGTTTTTAATAATTATCAATTTTAAAAATAATACAATTATTCCTTAAGATTTTTTTCTATATTTGTTGTTGATATTTGTTTGTTTTAAGATAAATTTTTTTGATGAGAATATTATTATATATAGGATTTCTATTTTTGCTGACATATGAAATGGAAGCTCAAAGATGTGAAGTTTATCAACTTACCGACGGGGGAGAGCCTGTATTTGCTTACGGTATGGATACTACTTATCACTGGTGGGCTGTTACAAAACCATTTTCAAATAAATTCAGATTGATAGTAGATGGAAACGAATCTGACGTTTATGACAGTTTCACTTATCCCGTATTTTCTCCGAATGGTAATAACTGGGCTGCATTTGCTGAATATAACGGCAGGTTCAGTCTGATACTCAATGATTCTGTAATAGACGTAAATGCAGTAGAACCCGGAGAAATTGCTTTTGCTGCACTTAATGACGAGATGATTTATTCTTATAAAAAAAATAATCAGGAAATGATTTATTTTGCAGGGAATACGGTTGAAGCATATGATAAAAGAAGTCGGATTTTTATATCACAGTATGGTGAGAGCTTCGCATACGTGGCAGCAAGGGGGAACGGTTCTGTTGTGATTATCAATGATTTCCAGACTACTCTGTATGAAGATATAAGACCGATGGGCTTCTGGACTGACGGGAGATTTATGTATGCCGCCAAGAGCGGTTGGGGCTGGGAAGTTTATCTGAATGATGAAAAAATTACTCAGACTTATGATGATATTTCTGAATTAAGAATTAACAAATTTGGTACAAATGCTGCATTTCTTGTGAGAAACAGAAGTACGGGTATGTATTCGGTTTTGATTTCTGATGATTACAGAGAACCGATTACCGGCAATACTTATGATATGTGCACAGGATTGGTACTGCATCCCGAATTTCCATTAATTGCTTATAAGGCAAAGTATAATACAAATTATCTTGTAGTATTCAATAATACGGAATATCCTGCTCAGGAAGAAGTCGGAGAGCCAAATTTTACACATAACGGTGATGAACTCTATTTTATTCATTGCAATATTGATTGTGATTTGAATGTAAACGGAAAAAATATTCCTTTGAAAACTCAGTTTGCTCCTAATGGAAATTATGCAGTAAAACCCAACAGTAATTCTATTGCATATTGTTCATCAACTTCTTTAATCGTCAAAAATTATCTCTATGATGATTATTCTGTTAGCTATATGCTTGACGAAATATCTGATCCGAGATATAACAGATTTGATGAAAGATATGAAGCTATCGGCAGAATCTTTAATAAATTATATTTTGTAACCTGTACAGAATGATAATGACAAAATGAATAATATTTTAAGAAAGACTTTAAAAAAATACTGGAATTACGATACATTCAGAAACGGGCAGGAAGAAATTATCAGTTCTGTTCTTTCCGGCAATGATACTATGGTAGTAATGCCCACAGGCGGAGGGAAATCTCTTTGCTATCAGTTGCCCGCTATCATAAGCGATGGAATTGCTCTTGTAATATCTCCGCTTATTGCACTTATGAAAGACCAGGTGGATTCTCTGACCGCAATGAAAATTCCAGCTACTTTGATTAACAGCTCTATTCCATATGATGAAATTAACCTTAGAATGCAGGATGCAATTAACGGAAGGTATAAACTGATTTACATTGCTCCTGAAAGACTGGAATCAGACAGATTCATTAAGTTAATCAAAAAACTAAGTGTATCATTTGTAGCAGTAGATGAGGCTCATTGTATTTCTGAATGGGGGCATGACTTCAGACCTTCATATCTGAATATTGCAGAAAAACTGAAAAAGTCCGGTAATTTCAAATTTGTAGCTCTTACCGCCACAGCAACTCCCGAAGTACGTGAAGATATTGTGAAGCAACTCGGATTTGTTGATTATAACAGTTATGTAAGAGGTTTTGACAGACCAAATCTGAGCTATATTACTGAAAATATTTCAGAAAAAGAAGAAAGGCTAACAGAGATAATAAATGATACTCCTGAAGGTTCTACTATTGTTTATGCCGGATCCCGCAAAAGAGCAGAAAAATATACAAAAGTATTAAGAGATAATCACATAAATGCCGAAGTTTATCACGGTGGTATGCAGCCACTTCTGAGAAAAAAAATACAGGAAAGATTTATTGACGGTGAAACAAAAGTAATCGTAGCAACAAATGCTTTTGGTATGGGGATAGATAAAGCTGACGTAAGGAATGTAATTCATACCGACCTTACTTCCACACTCGAAGCATATTATCAGGAAGCCGGGCGAGCCGGAAGAGACGGTATGCCTGCTAATTGTTACCTACTGCATCAACCATCGGATATTAATTTGCAGGACTATTTTTTAAGAACTACTCATCCTGAAAAAGATGATATTGAAGAAGTATATGAATATTTCCTTTATTTGAAAAGTGATAATATTCCTCTGGATATTGAAGAAATTTCTATTGAAACCCGCATACCAAAAATGGCGGTTGTGAATATCGTTAAATTGCTTGATAAATATGATGTTTTGAGGATAAATAAAGCATCTGCCAGAGGAATGCTTCGATTTGCTTCTGAAATGAACAGAATAAGGGAATACTATCTGAATACTACTTCAGACCGTAAAATCATACTCGAAGCCCTTATGAAGAATATCAGCAGAAAAGCTTTTGATTATGAAATTCCGGTAGATATGAATGGAATTCTGAGAGTTTCCAAAATAAAGGATAAAAATTTTCATAAAGAGATTAAGTCTTTAATTTATGATGATATAATTAAATTCAAACCTGCCGGCTCAGGCACTACTGTTTCTGTTTTGTTCAGAGAAAATCTTGAGAAGTCAAAAATTGATTTTGAAGCTCTTGATTACAGACGAAAGCATGCCAATCAAAAACTTGAGAGAGTAATACAGTATGCTGAGACTTATGATTGCAAACGAAATTTCATTTTGAATTATTTCAGTGAAGACGACGTAAACGGAGAATGCGGAAGATGCAGCAGTTGCAAATCTCCAAAGAGAAATCCTAAAATAGATGAGAGAAATAAATTTTTAATGATAAACATTTTATCGGCTGCAAATATTCTTAACGGGAAATTTTCCAAAAGTGCTATATTTGATTTGCTTAAAGGAAAAATGACCAAACAAATTTTTGCTTTTAAATTACAAAATTCTGATTTATTCGGCTCTTGCCGAAAGATAAATGAGAAAATGCTGAAAAATGAAATAAATACTGCAGTAAGATACAGATTTATTGAAATTGAAACATCTCAGTTTAAGCCCGTTTCCATCACAGATTCAGGACTGGAATATCTTAAAAAGCAAAATGTTCAGATTAGTCAGAAGACTTCAAATACTGAAAATGACAAAAAATTGTACCGGAATTTGCAGGATATACGGCAAAAACTTTCAGAAAAGAATAATATTCAGCCGAGAGGAGTAATTTCAGACAAAGTATTGAAGCAAATATCTGACAATAAACCCTTGAATGAAAATGAACTGAAACAAATATCGGGAGTAACTCAGTATTTTGCAGAAAAATATTCTCCTGAATTTCTTTGCGAAATCAACATTAATGAACTAAAAACAAAATTAAGCAAATTAGATAAGGAAATATTAAATAAAATCCATAAAAAAATACCTTTAGATGTAATTCGACAAAATTATAATATTTCTTTTTCGGATTTATCTCTGAAAATTCAGGATTTTCTTGAAAACGGAGCAAATCCTGATTTGGATTTTTTATATTCCAAATCTTCATATGAGATAATTATAAATACTTTAAAAAAGAACAAGAATCTGGCTTTAAGAAAATTAAGAAGTGAACTGGGGATGGATGAAGATTATTATCTTCTGAGAATAATGCTTGCCAAGGCAAGAAGAATGCTTGACATTAAATAAGAGTGAAGTAGTCTCTCCTCAAATCATTGTGAATCTGCAATACACCGGCTCTTACAAGTCTTATCATAAGCCGCTCTGCACGCCTTTCAGAAATGTTTACAAGTTTGGAAAAATCTTTTACGGTTGCAGATTCCTTTTTTTCAAGATATTTGAAGAGCCTTTTTTCCTTATCTCCAATACTTAATTTGAGAGGTTTATCAGAAGATTGTGATTGCATTAGTCTTGTCATTTCCTTGCTGGCACAAACTGATTTTTCGCCCATTCTTATATATGCTCTCTGGTATTCCTTTTTAGTTTCTTTGTCGTATAACAAAATTTTATGAGGTTTATTTTCAGATTCCTTAATGAAAATAACTGCTACATCCTTGCCATAAATATGAATAATTTCAATTTGAGGTACTATTTCAGGCTCAATAAAAAAAGTACAGGCTTTTTCAATTTCATCAATCGTGGATTTTTCACTGTGAATTCCGTAAATAGTGCCGTCATCATCTACACCAACTATTAAATATCCACCTTTGGTATTGGCAAATGCTGAAATTTCTTTTGCAATTTTCTCAGAGGATGCTACTTTTCTTTTGAATTCCAAAGATGAAGATTCACCTTCACTTACGAGTTGCGATAATTCTATATGATTCATTTTTTTTTCAAATTAAAACAATAAACTTAAATCATTAACGAAAATATTTAAAAAAATTGATAATATTTTATCCACAACATATGAATTGTAAGAAATATAATTGTTATATTTACAAAATGTTGATTGGAAAAAAGTAAAATTTTATTTTAGAAAAAATATGAAATTTATTATAATGTTTGGGGCAATAATTCTCGCGGTAGTGCTTGGAATGTTGCCAAAGCCTGAAAAACCAAAGAGTTTGCTCTGGAAGCTGATGGTAGTAATTCTTACTATGGCTGCCTTGCTATTTACTTTGATTCCGCCTGTTGCCGGAAATCTTACTACTCTTCCTCTTCTTGAAAACGGCTATTATGATAATCTTGATTTAAAGGTTAACGTTCAGAAAGACAAAATTAATTATGATACTGAGAATAAATTCTGGAATTTAAAAATTGAAAATAAAAGGGGAATTCTCACTGATAATTTGATTATCAGACTTGAAACATTACCTGACGAATTCAACAATGATGATTTTTTCATTTTAAATGTATCATATGATGAAAATCAGAACTCACTAATTTATAATGAAACCGTAGCAAAAAATCCTTCCGTTATTTATCCTTTTGTACCAAGTCTGGAAGAAAGGATAAGAATTTTGAATTTGCATGTACCTATGGCATGGATAAGTGTAGTAGCATTTTTACTGGGAATGATTTATTCTGTCAGATTTTTAAGAACAAAGAATTTTGAATATGATGATAAAGCTGCAGCTTCAGCAGCACTTGGTACTTTATTTGCGATACTTGCTACTGTTACGGGTATGCTCTGGGCAAAATATAACTGGGGAAGTTACTGGAACTGGGATCCGAGACAGACCTCAATTCTTATTCTTATTTTAATTTATGCTGCATATTTTGCATTAAGGAGCGCAATAGAGAATGATGAATCAAAAGCAAGATTATCTTCAGTTTATTCGATAATAGCATTTGTTACCGTTCCTTTTTTAATTTTTATTTTACCGAGAATGTCAGGTGGCTTGCATCCCGGCTCTGCTGATGATGTAAATGCCGGACCGGTAATAAGCAATCAGGAAAGTGCGCTGGACAGCATAATGGTATATAGCTTTGGGCTTTCACTTCTTGCATTTACACTGATATTTTTCTGGATGCTTAACGTCCACATACGATACAGATATTTAAAAAGAAAAAGTTTAATAAATACAAAGTAAAACTATGGAGCAATTTTTTCATGAAAATGCACTTTATATTGTGCTTGGCGTAGCAATTTTGCTATGGGCGGGATTTTTCGGCTATATGTTTTCTATTGACAGAAAGCTTTCGGCTCTGGAAAATCAGTTAGGTAATCAATTAAATGTTTCAGAAGATTTGTAAAAAAAATTTGCAAATATAATTCTTAAGAGTTATATTGCTTAAAAATAATATGAGGATGTTATGCAAAAAAAATATATAATTGGCGCTGTTGTAGGTTTGGTTTTTGTAGTTTTGGCTGTAATGTCATTCGACCAGACTAAAATAGAATATGCGGACTTTATAAAAGCGAAACAAATGGGTACTACCGTTCAGATTATCGGTTCGTGCTCTGAAGATAAAGAATACACATATGATGCTCAAAACAATCAGTTTAAATTCACTATGGTAGATGAAGAGGGTAATCAAAACAAAGTAATTTATTCGGGATCGAAGCCAAACAATTTTGATATTGCTCCAATGCTTGTAGTAAAAGGTGAATTTAAAGATGATGTTTTCTATGCCAATCAAGTGCTTACAAAATGCCCTTCCAAATACGAAGGAAACTTTGAAGATATGAAAGGCACGAATTTATATCAATAATTTTTGTTGTTATTTATTTTTGGTCATTGATATTTCTATGTATCAATGCTGTTAATTAGTTAGTATGTTTATTTATTTTCAGGGACCGGTATGTTTGGAAAAGTTTTGGTCTATTTTTCACTGATAGTATCTGTTTTAACCGCAATTATTTATTTTATGTCAGCCAAAAAGCCTAATCTGATTAAAGTGGGCAGGGCAGGCTATACATTATTAACTTTGATATTTGTTGCTATTTCGATTTATTTGCTTGTAAATATTCTTCAGCACAATTATCAACTGACTTACGTATGGGAGTATTCCTCCAATCAGTTGCATGACTGGTTTTTATTTGCCTCATTTTATTCAGGACAGCAAGGTTCTTTCCTTCTCTGGGGGCTAATGATTGTAGTTTTCGGATTGTTTCTGATTCCCTCTGCCAGCAGGCACGGTTATGAATCAATAGCAATGGGGCTGTATTCTTCGGTACTTATTTTTGTAGTATTAATGCTTATATTCAAAAGCCCATTTGATTATATCTGGGAAACTTTTGCAGACCAAAATCTGGATAAAAGTTTTATGCCTGAGGACGGAAGAGGCTTAAATCCCGTATTACAGAATTACTGGATTACAATTCATCCTCCAATTCTTTTTGTAGGATATGCTGCTATGTCAGTGCCTTATATACTTGCACTTTCGGCACTAATTAAAAAAGATTATCACGAATGGGTGAGAATGGCACTTCCTTGGACTTTGATTGCTTCTGCATTTCTCGGACTCGGTATTATGCTCGGTGGATTCTGGGCATATGAAACTCTCGGTTGGGGAGGCTGGTGGGGATGGGATCCCGTAGAAAACTCTTCTCTTTTACCTTGGATAGTTTCGGTAGCACTTATTCATACTCTCCTCGTTCAAAAGAAAACCAAAGGTTTGGTAAAAACGAATTTCATACTAGCAATGGGTTCCTTTGTTCTTGTTTTATATGCTACTTATCTAACCCGAAGCGGAATTCTCGGAGATACTTCGGTTCACTCTTTTATGGCTCCCGGAAAAATAGTATATTTTCTGTTACAGCTTTTTATGGGAGTATTTGCTGTAGTTTCAATTGGGCTTGTAGCATTAAGATTTAAAGATTTGCAGAAGTACATCGGAAAAACTCAATTCAAGGTAAGCAGCAAAGAGTTTACTCTTTCAATCGGGGCTATTTTGCTCCTTGCTTCTACGATGATAATTTTCATTGGTACAAGCTGGCCCTGGATGGCTCCTTATTTCGGTATGCCGAAAGCTGCGATAGATATTCAGTTATATAATATTTGGAATTTGCCTATTGCTGTGCTTATCTTGGTTTTAAACGCAGTATCTCTTTATCAGAGATGGTATTCCAAATCATTTAAGGATTTGTGGAAACTGCTCGCATTTCCTGTTGGTATTTCAATAATTGCTACGATTATTTTTCTTGTGATGGGATATACTGATATTTCTTATGTATTATTGTTCTTCTCTGCAGTATTTTCACTTGTAGCAAATGCAGAATACCTGATAAAAAATATTGCAAAAAAACCTGAAAGAACAGGAGGGTATCTTTCTCACCTTGGCCTGTCTCTTTTGATTTTCGGAGTAATTGCAAGTGGCGGTTATGATTATTCAAAGGATATTCAGATTTACAGAGGCGAAACAAAAGAAGTATTCGGATATAAACTAACATTTGAAAACGTTGAACGAATTGAAAGAGAATTAACAGACAGAGAAAAATACAAATACAATATCAGAGTGAATTCACCTACAATGGATGCAGGTGTTGTATCTCCAATTCTCTACTGGAGTAATTTCAATGACTGGCAACAGCCATACCTCGAACCCGGCATAAGATCAAGAATTACAAAGGATATTTATGTGTCTCCAAAAGCAGTAGAAACTGTTTTGGATGCTCCTCAGCTATATCTTTTAAGAGGGTTTACCGAGAAACTTCCTGTGGATTCATCAATTACTATGAAAATTGATAAATATGAAATGCTACAGTCTCCAAATGGAAATCCTGGTGAGATTACTCTTGCTACTATTACGGATTTTAATATAAATGGTGAAAGAGTAACTGATACACTCAGAAGTGTACTAAGCGTAGAGTCATGGCAGGGAATTCCAACTTGGTATAATATTCCCGGTACCGATTTCGAAGTGGGGCTTAAAGCTCTCCTCAGAAATCAGGAGAATATTAATATGACGAAAGCTCATCTTATTTTTAAAAACAAAGGTGAACCCGAACCAGAAGGAGTGGAGCTTTTCACTGCAGAAGTTACTATCAAACCATTCATCAATTTTGTTTGGGTTGGTACTATTGCAATAGTAGGTGGTTTTTTCATTGCTGTGTTTCAATACAGAAAATCAAAAAATATTACTGAAGAGTAATATATTTGAAATAATTGAAAAATCATATCGTCAGATTGGTTAATTAATTGTTATGTAAAATTTTTTGGAATTAAAATGCTAAAACAACTTAATCTATTACCTGCTTATTTGCTGATGTTCATTCTTATTAGCCAAACAAGCTGCTCAAGTGAAAATTCTGAAGTACAGGCTGCCGGACCTCAGGTTTTGAATATTGAATCTGTTTCACCTAAAGCAAATACAAAAGCTCAGGACTTTACATTCGAACTCAACGGGAAAACTCACTCTTTTCTTGAATATACAAAAGATAAGGTAGTATTTCTGAATTTCTGGGGTACATGGTGTCCTCCATGTAGAAAAGAAATTCCTGATATTATTGAAATTTATGATGAATTGAAAGATAAAGATTTTGTAGTGCTTGGTATAGCTCTTGAAAGACCCGGCGGCGACCCTGCTGAAAAAGTAAAAACTTTTGCTGAAGCTCAGGGAATTAATTATATTAATTTTGTAGCAGACCAGCAGAAAATCGGTCAGCTCGTAAATGCTTACGGTGGTATTCAGGGAGTGCCTACCACGTACATTATTGACAGAAGTTCCAATATTCACAAAAAAATCGTTGGGATGAGGTCAAAAGAAGCATTTATCAATGAGATTAAACCCTTACTCTAATTATTACAGAGTTATTTAAAATTAAAAAGCTACATCGGTATTATTTATCGGTGTAGCTTTTTTACTTTACTAAGTTATTTAATTTAATATTATTGAAGAATTTTAATCTTTAAATTCATCTAACTTATTCCGAATATTGATTTTACGATATGTCCTGCCATTTTTGGATTTTCTTTTAGCCTGCGTGTAGAATATCCGTACCAGTCTTCTCCGAAAGGCACATAAACGCGAAGTCTGTGTCCTTCTTTCAGAAGTTCGTCTCGTCTTTTTTCAATTACTCCGAGAAGCATCTGAAATTCATAATCTTCTCTTTTTAGTTTTCTCTCTTTTATTTGATTTAAGGCATATTTGAGAAGGTCTTCATCATGAGTGGCAATTCCGACGTAAAGATTATTATCTAGCATGAGATCTAGAAGGCTTTTGAAATTTTCCTGTACTTTTTTAAAATCTTTATACGCTATGTCGGGAGATTCATTATATATACCTTTGCAAAGTCGAATAGATGGCTTATATTCTAGCAGATTTCTCACATCTTCCATCGAACGCTTCATATAGGATTGTATTACTAATCCTACGTTATCGTTTCCCTCATCACGCAGTTTTTTATATAAGTCTAGCGTCATATCAGTAAATGGTGAGTTTTCCATATCAAGCCTAACCCAGAGATTATATTCTTTGGCTTTTTTGATTAGTTCGGAAATGTTTTCATAACCGAATTGAAAATCAATTCCTAATCCTACAGATGTAGGCTTCACAGATAAATAGCTGTCAAGTTTTTCATTTTTAATTGCATCAAGCACGGTTAATGCCATATCTTTTTCATGAATAGCCGCATCTTTTGTTTCTACGAATTCTCCGAGCACATCAATAGTGGACATTCCGCCAATTTTCATTAATTCTTTTGTTACATTCACAGCATCACTTAAATTATCGCCGGCTATATATTTTTTTGCAAATATATGCACAACCGGTTTTGGAATAAGAGGTAATGCTTTTACTATCATTTGATTAAACATAATCACGTCCTAAATATTTTTAAAATCTCATTCCTAAAAAATGTAAATTACGAAAAATTTAATAATTTTTAGAATTATTGATTAAAAAAATATCAAATTGCAATTATATAATATTAAAAAAATTTGCTAAATTGTATTTTTAAATTATGTAAAAATCAGGATTTTATATGAAACATCGTTTGTATATTTTGTTATTAATACTTGCTTTGTCTAATATTGCTTTGGCGCAGGATTTGGGAAGGATATCAGGAAATGTTCAGATAGAGGCGCAGACTTATAGTCAGGATTCAATTATTGGAGCTCCTGATGTTCCCGAAAAATTCAGGTCAAATTCTTTTCTTAATTTGCTTTATCACAGAAAAAATATTGAAGTAGGGCTTAGATATGAAGCATATATGAAGCCACTTCTCGGCTTTGACCCGAGATATGAAGGGCAGGGAATTTCTTATCGCTATGCAACTTATTCCGAAGATATGTTTGATATTACTGTCGGTGATTTTTATGAGCAGTTCGGAAGCGGTATGGTATTCAGAGCTTATGAAGAAAGAGCTTTGGGCTTGGATAATGCCGTGGACGGAGTAAGAGTAAAAGTAAGACCTCATTCATCTATGGAATTTACAGGCATTCTCGGCAAGCAAAGAAATTTCTGGAACAAAGGCGATGGTATCCTTCGCGGTGCTGATGGTATTTTTCATATTACTGATGTTGTAAAAGTATTGCCTGAAGAATATATGGTTACTCTTGGTGGTAGCCTTGTAAGCCGATTTCAGTCGGATAAGAGTAATTTGCTTAAATTACCTGAAAATGTAATGGCTTATTCCGGCAGACTGGCTCTATCAACTTATTCTTATAATATTGAAGCTGAATACGCAGGAAAGATAAACGACCCAAGCTCTATGAATAATAACAGTTACAATCCGGGATACGGTTTATTGCTTGCAGGTTCTTATTTTACAAGCGGTTTTGGTGCATCTCTTAATTTACACAAAATTGACAATATGGATTTCAGAAGCGACCGTTATGCATCAGGCAATGAACTGCTTGTGAATTTTATTCCACCTCTAACCAAGCAACATACTTACAGTCTTGCTTCTATGTATCCATTTGCAACTCAGCTTACAGGAGAGGCAGGCGTTCAGGGAGAGATTACTTTCGAACTGGAAAGAGGTACTATGCTTGGAGGAGATTATGGTGGTAGTGTTCATTTGAATTATTCAAGAGTACATTCTATGGATACAACTCATACAGGCAAATATGAATACGATTCACCAATATTTTCGGTTGGCGACAGAGTTTTCTTTCAGGATATAAATATTGAAATTACTAAAAGATGGAGTGATAAAATAAAAACTTATCTCTCTTACATCAATTTGGTTTATGATAAAGATATTATGGAAAATGAAGGGTCTCCGAAATACGGAAAAGTAAATGCACATATTGGGGTAATTGACCTTACTTATAAATTAAAAAGCAGACAGGCTTTGAGGTTTGAAGTCCAGCATATGTTTCAGGAGCAGGATTCTTCAATTACCACTCCTGATAATTCCAACGGAAACTGGGCTTTATTTCTCGTAGAATACACTATGTCACCTCACTGGTATATCAGTTTTTATGATGAATATAATTACGGAAATGATTCTGAAGATAAAAGAATACACTATTTAAATGGTTCTGTCGCTTATGCATTTGGAAGTTCGAGGATAAGCCTTGGATATGGCAGACAGAGAGGCGGTATTATCTGCGTAGGAGGTGTGTGCCGCCCTGTACCTGCATCAAATGGTGCTTATTTATCAATTACTTCATCTTTTTAAAATAAATACGGAGAAAAAATTATGAAAAATATAATATATGTTGTGATACTCACAATGCTTATAAGTGCTTGCGATGTTATCGAAGCACCTTTTGAAGAATCAGGCGGTAATCAGGTTCAGAAACCTGCAAAAAATGTATTAATTGAAGATTTTACCGGATTCAGATGTGGAAACTGCCCGCCTGCTGCAGTAGAAGCGGAAGCCATAATGAAAGCAAATCCCGGCAGAGTATTTGCAATGGCAATTCACGTAGGTGTACTTGCAGCCCCTACTCAATCGTACCCTTACGATTTTAGAAATCAGTTGGGAAATACTATAGATGAATATTATGGCATTTCTCTTATAGGTACCCCAATGGGTTTGATTAACAGAACTCCTTATGAGGAAACTATGATACTCACTTATCCGAACTGGTCATCTGCTGTAGAAGAGCAACTTTCAATGACTACTGATATGACGATAGATCTGAAGGCAAGTTATGATGCAAAAAGTTCTGTGATTTCTGTAGATCCTGAGATTATTTACTATGATGCAGTTAGCCCCGATCATCATTTTAATATTTATATTACTGAAGATAGAATAATTGAATATCAGAAATGGTATAATCACAATCCTGACGATATTTATGATTACGAGCATAATCACGTACTGAGGGATGCTTTTTACGGGGCATGGGGTGAACCGGTGAATGTTCTGTGTACCGGTGATGATACTTTGAGAGCTGAACTGACTTACAAAATACCTAAGGATAAAGACTGGAACCCCGATAATCTGAATTTGATAGGGGTGATAATGGATATTAATAATGACAATGAGATATTACAGGTTCAGGAAATACATTTGAAGTAAAGATTATGAAATGTCCTGTTTGCCTTAATCAAATAAAAGAAGAATCTATATGCCCCGTATGCGGGGCAGAGATTGAAATTAATATTGACAGTGAAAATATAGAATGGGAGCTGCTTACATCTGTAGATTCTATGATAGAAGCAGAAATGCTCAAAGCTAATCTTGAAAGCGCAGAGATACCGGTATTTTTATTTTCAAAACAGGATACGGCTTATCGTATGTCAGTAAATGATTTTTCAAAAGTTGAAATTTTAGTGCCCAAACAATTTTTGAGTGAAGCAAATATTTTCCTGAAAGATATTAGGGATGATTAATTCTGTTTGCTGTTTTTGAATATAAGTCCTAAGATTACTTTCGCTCTCACACACTCCAAAGAATAGTATTGGTAATTTATGTATGAGAGCGAAAGAGATTTATCTATTCATCATCAATCGAAATTTTCGTATCATCGGTAAATAGAATACCTCTCGGCTGCCATAAAGTTTTAAGATTATTTCTGCCGAATCTCATAATAGAATCTCTAACGTTTTCCTTATTATGTACATATGGCAAAGTAAGTCTTTTGGTCTCACCGGATTTGATAATCTTTTCATCTTCGTTATTCAAAGCAACATCTAATCTTAAAGGATATTGTTTTACGAGTTGATTATTTGTGTTGTAGAACTGAAGCACTCCTGTAAGATTCTTAATATCTTTATTGGAATTATTTGTAATTTCATAAACGATAAAATCAAGCGAATCTTCTCTCGGAACTAATCCAATGTATTTGAAACTGTGATTCATTATCAGACTCACCTTATTTATGTTTTCATTCATAGCTGCAAGAGCCTGTTCTTTTCTGAAGTCTTTCTGATAATTATATATTTCACCTAAAGTAAGTCCCACTATTGTATCATTTCCCGCAAGGGCAAGCCTGCTGATACCTCTGTTCAAAACTTCTATTTGCTCACCCGAAATATTCGCATCGGAAGAAATTTTTTCAGCAACTGCACTCATATTATCTTTACTGATAACTTCCGAAAAGACGAGTGGCTTTTTTTCTGCTGTTTCACAGGAAAAAAACAATACTGCAATCGTAAGAAAAATAAATTTTTTCATAAGAAAAACACCTTAATATAGTTATAAAAATAATTTAAAATAATTCAATATTTTTTAATATGCCAAATCTTAAACCACGAGAATTTACAATTAATTTTTCAATCTTCAGATATTCAAAAATACAAATTAATATTAAACTACCCATAGAAATTAAGTCAGCCCTTTTAGGATGGACTTTATATTTACTTATAATTTCATCAGAAGTGGAGCTTATGTATTTAAGAAAAACAGATTTTAAATCATCATAATTTATAATAAAATTATCATACGCTTTTATATTGTCATCAGTAGTATTTAGGATAGTAGCTGCAATAGTGGTAGCGGTTCCTGCTACACCATAAAAAGCACTAACATTTTTTAATTTATGAGTATCTACTGAATTTTCTAATATATCAATAATTCTGTCTCCGGCTTTTTGGATTTCCAAAAGGGTAGGGGGTTGATTAGAAAAATAATTTTCAGTGAATCTGACTGCTCCCATATCAAGACTTATACTGTAGTCAATCTCTTGCCCTTTTCCAGTAATTATTTCAGTGCTGCCACCACCAATATCAATTAAAACAGATTTTTCAGGAGAATTGATAGCTCCTGAAAAACTTAATTTTGCTTCTTGCAAACCTGAAATTACGTTGATTTTGATTTTAGTTTTATTAAAAATTCTTTCAATTACTTCAGCATTATTTGCTGCATCTCTCAAAGCAGAAGTTCCTACTGCTATGATTTTTTCTGTTTTATATTGTCTACACTCATTATAATAAAATTCTAAAATATCTGATAACCTTAAAATGGCATTTTCATTAATAATTCCAGACTCAGAAAGCCCTTCACCAAGCCTTGCGATATCGTAATATTGCCTGATTACTTTAATATCTCCGTCAGTAACATCAGCAATGAGCATCAATACACTGTTGGTTCCTATATCGATAGATGCTGTTCTCATTTTACTTACCTTTTGGCTTAAAATGAAATGCTATCCATTCGTCTTCAGTAATCGTTTTGACAAGTTCAAAATTGCTATCTTCTGCTTTTTCAATTACAATAGACTTATCATATGACATAATACCTGATATAATTAAATTACTATCATTATTTATCAATGAATTATAAAATTTATCAAAACTTTTTACAACAAGATGGAGAAAAAGGTTGGCAGCAATACCGTCGGATATTGGTATTTCTGCATTATCAATATCACTTTTTGAAATATCAATGATATTATTAACTTTATTTAACTCTGCATTTTCAATAGCATTTGCTACTGACCATTCATTATTGTCAAACCCAAAAACGCTTTGAGCCCCGAGTTTTGCAGCGAGAATAGCAAGTACACCTGTTCCTGTACCTACGTCAGTCCATTTTGAGTCTTTTTCCACTAAACCATCCATTAATCTGCAAACGAGTTTTGTAGTGCTGTGCTCACCCGTTCCGAATGACATCTTAGGATTTATAATAATTTTAATATCCGAATTTACTTCTTCAACTCTCCATGAGGGGGTGATAGCAATTCTATCATTTACTATTATTGGTTTAGATTTTTTTTCGTATTCTTCATTCCAGTTTTTATCATTAATTATCTCTTTATTATCAAATCTAATATCAATATTAAGATTTTTTATTTTATTCTCAATTTCAAATTCTAAATTTTTTTTGTAATCCAAATCATCCATTGTGATAATTAATTCATCATTTTTCTCTTCAACGCCGGTAAACCGATAATCGCTGATTACCGAATATGCAACATCAAAATTTTCTTCATTTATTTTATATTTCAGACTGACAAATTTTTTGTTCAAAACACCAACCATACAAATTTAACAATAAGTTTCAGTAATATACTTCGTTATTATATATACAGATTTTGGGAATACAAAAATAATAAAAATTTATGAATAATGAAGATTTAAAACTAAAGTTAAAAAAAATCAGAATTTTTGTAATAGATGTAGATGGGACTATGACGGATGGTTCAATGTATTATTCCCAAAATGGAGAAGAATTAAAACGTTTTTTTGTAAGAGATGGTATGGGTATTATTCTTTTGCAAAAAGCAGGTATCAAAACTGCATTGCTGACAAGTGAAGATTCCGATATAGCAAAAAAAAGAGGGGAGAAGCTTAAGATTGATTCTATTATTACCGGTTCAAAAAATAAATCCCGTGAATTGAAACAATTGGTAGAAGATTTTAATCTCGAAATGGAAAATGTTGCTTATATGGGTGATGATGTAAATGATTTGCAAGCTATGAAATTAGCCGGATTTTCAGCTTGCCCTTCGGATGCTGTTGAGTCAGTGAAATCCATTTCGGATTTTGCATCGGTTTATCCCGGTGGAAGAGGTGCAGTAAGAGAAATTTGTGAGTTAATATTAAAAGCTCAAGATAAATCAGTAATTGTTTTTGAAAATTGGTAAAAGGAGTAAATTATGGAAAATAACAGTAATTATGCAAAAGGATTTCTATTAGGCGCAGTAGTTGGCGGATTAGCAGGTGCGGTAACAGCATTATTGACAGCACCTAAAGCAGGAAATGAACTAAGAAGAGATATTGCTGATAAATCAACTGATATCTATGGTAGAGTTCAGGACGGATCATCAAAGCTATATACACAGGCAAGTGATTTAGTATCTAAAGCTAGTCATAAGACTACAGATACATTGAATGATGGAAAAGAAAGAGCTTACAACATCGTAGATGCTGCCAAGATAAAAGCTGAAAATCTTCTTTCAGAAGCTGAAGATGTTCTTAAAGATGCAAGAGGACGCGCAACTTCAGCCAAAGAAAATGTTCAGGAAAAGATTGATAACGTTAGGAATGCAACCAAAGCAAGTGTTGATACTTTCAAAACTGAATTAAATGCTGATAAAAAAGACTAATGTACAGGTGATATTTTGGTTTTATTTCTGCAAATATTGACAGCCTTAGCACTTATTAGTTTTATAGTATTAGTGATAAGATTACTTGTTTCACTCGGCAAAATTGAAGTCGTTTTGAACAAAACTTCGGATTCTATGGATACAATCACGAAGCAAATTAAAGAATTAAGCACTAATATCAATGAAGCTATTCAGGATTTGAAGGAATTAAAAGCAGATGCAAAAACCTCTATTGAAAAAATTAATAATTTTGGTAGTCATTTGCAATTAATTTCTCAAAAAAGTATTGGTTATTTTGATGATTTAAGAGGGTTAACAAAACCATACGAGCAACTTGTAAGTAATGCTTATCCAAAAATAGCTGAACCTGTAAACAAAACCTTATCGTTGATAAGTGCATTTTCTAAAGCTTTTTCTACTTTCAAAGAAAAACTTGGAACAAAAAGGCAGGCGTAATTATTTACTATACGTAAATTGTTGGTCTTTTATTTTTTAAAAAAGGGTTGCCCTTAATTGGGGCAGCCCTTTACTTGTATATTTTTAGCTTAAAATTATTGTCTTCGATTAATTACTAACCGGCATTAGTTTATTTAAAAAAAACAGCCGGATGTAAAAGTTGAATTTACTTTATTTCAACTTTCTGCAGCTTAGGAACAAATCTTTCAGTAAGTGCGTAAGCTCCAAACAAAACATAAGAAAATACCATAGTGCTAATTAAAGTATTCCTGAAAAAAGGAATAGCAGCTTCGTAACAAAGCATCAATCCGGCAATATCTTTCGTGTAAATATTAAAAGTAAGCCACACAGCAAAATTAGTTAATATGAAAAATACTACAGCACCTGATAATGAAGTAAGAGTAATTTGCAATATTGATTTTTTTGTACTAATAAGAATTCCAAAATAAACCATAATACCGAAACTTAAATAAACAGCCGGCATTGCCGAATGAAAACCAAGAAATATATCACTTACCAGCATTGCCGAAAATGGAACTAAAAATGCAAGTTTTTTATTATCAAACATAACTCCGCTAAAAAGAGCAATTGCCATAAGTGGTGTAAAATTTGGAGCGTGGGGGAGGAATCTAAAAACAGCAGCAATTAGTATAAATGAAGTAATTACGGCTACTTTGATATCTAATGATATGTTTTTCATGATAATCTCAATTTATTAAACAAATTAATTTAGTTTACATAATATATATTATATTA
>CAZIXJ010000001.1:0-342 GCA_964542835.1 uncultured Hyphomicrobiales bacterium | reverse complement strand
GATGTATTGCCGGCACGTTCACCAATGCCGTTAATTGTTACCTCTGCCTGGCGGGCACCATTGCGCAGGCCTGCTAAAGTATTGGCGGTAGCCAGCCCCAAATCATTATGACAGTGAACACTAAGATCCACCTGATCATTATTATTTTCAACTCTTCTTTCAATTTTCTTTAATATTTCTTTTGACATAATTTCCCTAATCATTCTTTCCTTATGATCATCTTCATGGCTTATTTCATTTTTTGATTTTTTTGACATAACTTTGTTCCATTATAATAAATAATAATTTCAATTATAATTATAATAATTTCGAAATCTGATGTTTGACTATTGAACTTTCCAA